>NZ_JBFAAX010000401.1:0-5288 GCF_040639995.1 Actinosynnema sp. NPDC023658
CGTCGGCTGGGTGGCGGTGGCCGTGCCGGACCGGCCGGGGCAGCCGCGCGGCGGCCGGGTGCCGGTCACGCGGGCGCTCGCCCTGCCCGGCGTGGTGCCCGTCCTGGTCGTGACGCTCGTGTTCGTGCTCGCGCACACCGTCCTCTACACCTACGTCGCCGCCTACCTCGCCCGGCTCGGCCTGGCCGACCGGGTCGACGTGGTGATGCTCGTGTTCGGCGTGGCGTCGGTGGTGGGCATCTGGGTCGTGGGCGCGCACGTCGACCGCCGCCTGCGCGGGCTGATGATCGCCGCCACCGCCCTGTTCGGCGTCGCGGTGGGCGCGCTGGCCGCCGACCTGGCCGCCGAACCCCTCGTGCTGGTCGCCGTGGCGTTGTGGGGACTGGGGTTCGGCGGCGTGCCGACGCTCCTGACGACCGCCGCCGGCGACGCGGGCGGCGAGGCCGCGGACTCCGCGCAGGCCCTGCTGGTCACGCTGTGGAACGCGGCCATGGCGGGCGGCGGTGTCGCGGGCGGCCTGCTGCTCGACCGGTTCGGCGCGGGCTCGTTGCCGTGGAGCGCGCTGGTGCTCCTCGTGCCGGTGCTGCTGGTGGTGGTCGCCGCCCGCACCCACGGGTTCCCGGCGGTCCGGCGCTGATCAGCGCGGCCCGTGGGCGGCCCACTCGATGGCCGGGCAGCGGTCCATGACCACGTCCAGCCCGGCCTCGGTGGCCCGCTCGTAGGCGGCCTCGTCGAGCACGTCGAGCTGGAACCAGACCGCCTTCGCCCCGATCGCCACGGCCTCGTCGGCGAACTCGCCCGCCGCCTCGGACCGCCGGAACACGTCGACCACGTCGACCGGGAACGGGATGTCGGCCAGCGTCGCGTAGCCCTGTTCGCCGTGGACGGTGGGCGCGTCCGGGTGGACCGGCACGATCCGCTTGCCGCGCTGCTGGAGGAACCTCGCCACGCCGTACGCGGCGCGCTGCGGGTTGTCGGCCAGCCCGACCACGGCCCAGGTCTCGCCGTCGGCCAGGATTCGGCGGATCTTGTCGGGCTCACCCCAGGGTTCGGTCATGGCACCAGCGTAGGACGGCGCCGGGACGGAGGCATTCCACATCCAACCCCCGGACGCGGTCCACTTCCGATGATCCATTGCCGATGATCCACTGCCGGCGGTCGCGCGGCTCGGCCTTCGGTGGCTCGGCTCACGCCTTCGGTCGCGCCAGCCCGCAACCGGGGGCGGTCAGGTCCACCCGGCCGCCCCCGGTCAGGCACGGCACGATCTGGTAGGTCTGCTGCGCGTACCCGATGCCCTTGCGCACCGTCTTCTTGCCGCTCTCGTCGACCTCGCACGGGTTGTTGTCCGTGCACTCCTCGCCGTCCTCGTTGCCGGTGTTGTTCACCGCCACCACCTTGTTCGTGGCCGCGTCCACCACCGGCGAGCCGGACGTGCCGCCGCGCGTGTGGCACTCCTCGGTGTAGCGCATCGAGTCGTTCCAGGTCCACCGTCCCTCGCGCAGCCGGTACACGTAGCCGGCGGCCTGGCACGAGTAGACCTCGTGCCAGTAGCCGGACACCACGCGGATGTCGATCCCGGCGGCCGGGTGCTCCGGCGACAGCTCCAGCGCCCGCGAGCCCATCGCCTCGACCTGGGCGTAGGTGCTGGTGAGCCGGTAGATCCCGACGTCGGTGCCGGACATCGTGCCGTAGACCAGGGTGGACGCCTGCACGGTGCCGAGCGAGCCCTCGCCGTTGCCCTTGAGCAGCGTGAACTTCCGGTCCGACGGCTGGTCGACCATGACCTGCTCGGGCTCCATGAACCGCACGCAGTGCCCGTTGGTCAGCACCAGCGCGGGGTCGGACGGCTGGTAGGTCGGCGGCCGGACCACCGAGCCCGAGCAGCCGCTCAACGACACGGTCCCGGTGAAGTCGACCTCGGCCAGCGGCGGCGTGGCGGAGGCGGCGGGTACGTGCGGTGCCGCGGGTGCCGGCGGTGCGGCGGGCGCGGCCGTCGCGGGAGCGGTCGCGGCGGACACGGACAGCACGAGCGCGGCGAGCACCGCTACCAGGTGGCGCATGGGCGCTGATCCAATCAGCCGCCGCCGGACGGCGCACGCCCGTTCACCCGCTCGCGTTACCACCCAGCGCGGGCGGCGGGAGCCGGTAGGTCGGCGGCGTCGCGGACATCCGGATCGGGTTCGACACCAGGTCCAGCCCGTTGAGGTCGGTGGTGGGCCGCAGGCCGAGCGACTCGGCCGGCGCGAACGCGCCGGCCAGGTCGTTCACCGGCCCGCACGGCACGCCCAGCGACGTCAGCACGGCGAACCAGTGCTCCGCCGGACGGGTCCGCAGCCGCGCGGTCAGCAGCTCCGCCAACGCGTCCACGTGCGCCACCCGCTGCTCGTTCGTGGCGAACCGCGGGTCCTCCGGCAGCCCCAACGCCTCGCACAACCGGGTGAACTGCCGGTCGTTGCCCACGGCCGGCGCCACCGGCCGGTCCGCGGTCGGGAACACCTCGTACGGCGCGATGGACGGGTGCCGGTTGCCCAGCCGGCCGGGCACGACGCCCGCCAGCGCGTACCCGGCGCTCTGGTTGACCATGCTCGACAGCAGCAGCACGGACAACAGGTCGACCTCGACCAGCTGCCCCTCGCCGGTGGCGTCGCGGTACCGCAGCGCCGCCAGGATCCCCACCGCCGCGTGCACGCCCGTCAGCACGTCCACCAACGCGACCCCGACCTTGGTCGGCTCGTCCGTCCCGGTCACGCTCATCAGCCCGCCGACCGCCTGCACCAGCAGGTCGTACCCCGCCAGGTCCGCGCCCCGACCCGCGCCGAACCCCGTCACCGAGCAGTAGACCAGCCGCCCGTGCCGCACCCACAGCGTCTCGTAGTCCAGGCCGAACTCCCGCATCCGGCCCGGCCGGAAGTTCTCCACCAGCACGTCCGCGCCCAGCGCCGGCTCCCGTGCCGCCGCCCGCCCGGCCTCGGTCGCCAGGTCCAGCACCCGCGAGCGCTTGTTCCGGTTCACCGACAAGAAGTACGTCGCCTCGCCGCGCGCGTGCGGCGGACCCCACGTCCGCGTCTCGTCACCGCGCGGGTGCTCGACCTTGACCACCTCCGCGCCCAGGTCGGCCGGCACCATCGTCGCGTACGGCGCGGCCGGCACCCGCCCGAAGTCCGCGATGACCACCCCGTCCAACGCGCCCACGTCACCTCACCCGGTGTTCAGCCGCGCGGTGCGCGCGGGACGACGGTCGGCCCGGCCGCGGAGCTCAGGCGTCGAGGCCGTAGAAGTGCACGGTCGAGTTCGGCTCGAACCCGATCCGCACGTACACCGGTGCGCCGGCGGGGGTCGCGTGCAGGGTGGCGCGGGTCAGCCCGGTGGCCCGGCCGCCCTCGTGCAGCGCCTTCCGCGTCACCGCCTCGCCGTAGCCCTTGTGCTGGTGCTCGGGGTCCGTGGCGACGAGCGCGACGAAGAGCCTGCCGTCCGCCTCCACGGCCGCGGCGCACGTGACCGGGACGCCGTCGCGCAGGCCGAGGTAGGCGTGCGCCCGCTCCTTCCACAGCGCGGAACCCTCCAGCCCGTCGCGGCCGTCCTCCGGCGCGAACCCGTAGGCGCGCGAGTTCAGGTCCGCGTAGGCCAGCAGCTGCTCGTCGGTCGTCACGCGCTCGAACGTCAGGTCGGGGTGCTCCGGGTCGGGCACGGGCAGCAGGTCGCCCGCCATCCCGGTGCCGGGGAAGGCGTGCTTCAGGCCGGCCCGCTCGGCCGCCGCGTCGAGGCCGGCGCGGGCGTCGTCGGCCAGGAGGTCCTCGAAGAGCCACAGGAAGCCGGGGTGCCGCTTGCCGCGCATGATGTCCGCGACCTGGGTCAGGCGCCGGTCCAGGAGCTCGGCGTCCGCGCCCACGTCGGTCAGCGTGACGCAGTTCCAGAACGGGAACCGGCAGTCGGCCCAGCGCACGGCCACGCCGGGCAGGTCGCGCACGTCGGCGCCCGGATCGCGATCGAGGACCATGCCTCGCCACACCAGTGCGAGCTGCTCCACCGATTCGATGGAGTTCGCGAGATCCGTCATCGGGTCCCCTCGTGGATCGTCGAATTCGCGATCTTACCGAGCACCCACCGGAACAACATCAATCCGAACCGCTCCCGGACAAGGGGCCACCACCCTTATCGCGGGCCGGAAGGGCGGCGCGGCTGCGCAGAGGTCCCCGCCCAGGGGATCCCTGTTTTCGATACTGTCGGCCGGCGCCGACGATTTCCGGCCCGCCGGCCCGGCCTGTGGACAACTCCGGGAACGCGGTCGGGCCGCGCTACTCGCCCTTCCCGCCGTCGGCCAGCTCGCGCAGGAAGTCCAGGTGCCCGACGTGCCGACCGGTCTCCTGCACGAGGTGCGCGAGCACCCACCGCACGGTGCGGCCGTTGCCGGCGTGGTCGCCGCGCGTCCGGTCGTCCGGGCCCAGCCCCTCCAGCGCCCGCGCCGAGCGCTCCCACTCGGCGCGGTACTCGTCGACCACCGACCCGACCGTGTCGCCCTCGTGCAGCCGCCACGACGCGTCCGCGTCCGCACCCCACAGCGACGGCAGCTCCGCGCCGCCCACCTCGATCGACAACCACCACCGCTCCACCGCCGTCAGGTGCCGCAGCACGCCCAGCGCGCTCACCACCGGCGACGTCGGGATCGGCGTGGCCGAGGCGTCCTCCCAGGACAACCCCTCCACCTTCGACACGGCCGTCAACCGCAGGAAGGTCAGGAACTCCACCATCAACCGCAGCTCGTCGTGGGCGTCCGCCGCAGGCCACACCCGTTCGTTCGAACTCATGTTCGACACCCTACGACACGCCGTTCCTGCGGTACCACCGCGGCGACGTGGTGACCGGAGGCTTCAACGCCGGCCCGCGCACCACCAGCACGTTCGGCCCCGACCGCCCCGCGTACTCGTCCAACCGCTGCCGGAACGCCTCTCCGAAACCGTCCACCTCGGACGCCTCGACGCCGAAGCTCCTGGCCAGCGCCACGAAGTCCGGCGACCGCAGGTCCACCCCGAACGGCTCGTGCCCGGCCCTGCGCTGGTCGTGCCGCAACATCCCGTAGCCGCCGTCGTCCACCAGCACCACGGTCACCGGCAGCTGCTCCTGCGCGGCCGTCGCCAGGTCGCCGCACGCGAACAGGAACCCGCCGTCACCGCACACCGCCACCACCCGACCGGCCAGCGCCGCGCCCAGCGCCGCCGGGAACCCGAACCCGAGCGTGCCCCAGCCCACCGGGTACGCCAGCCCGCGCGGCGTGCCGATCCGGCCGAACC
>NZ_JBFAAX010000402.1:0-5279 GCF_040639995.1 Actinosynnema sp. NPDC023658
CCGACTACCGCCGCGCGCTCGACCTGTCCCGCGCGGAAGCCTCCGTGACCAACCGGGCCGACCGCGTCCGGTACACCCGCGAGTACTTCGCCACCGCCGTCGACGGCGTCCTCGTCGCCCGCCTGTCGGCCGACCGGCCGGGCCGCATCGGCTTCACCGCCTCGGTCACCGCCCCGGACAACCGCTCCCGGCGGACCACGGCGAGCGGCGGCCGTTCCACGTTCACCGGGGCGCTGCACGACAACGGCCTGCGCTTCGAGTCGCAGTTCCAGGTGCTCAACCGGGGTGGCGCGCGGATCGACAACGCCAACGGCTCGGTCACCGTGGCGGACGCCGACAGCGCCGTGCTGGTGTTCGCGGCGGGCACCGACTACGCCGAGGACTACCCGACCTACCGCGGTCCCGACCCGCACGAACGGGTGCGGGCGGCCGTCGACGCGGCCTCGGTCAAGGGCTGGCACCGGCTCCTCGACGCCCACCAGCGCGACCACCGCGCCCTGTTCGACCGCGTGCGACTGGACCTCGGGCACCGGCCGGCGGACGTGCCGACCGACGAGCTCCTGCGCGGTTACGCCACCGCGCCGGCCCCCGCCCGCCGAGCGCTGGAGACCCTGTACTTCCAGTACGGCCGGTACCTGCTGATCTCGTCCTCACGGCCGGGGTCGCTGCCCGCGAACCTGCAAGGCGTCTGGAACAACTCCGCGAACCCGCCGTGGAGCGCGGACTACCACGTGAACATCAACCTCCAGATGAACTACTGGCCCGCCGAGACGACGAACCTCGCGGAAACCACCGGGCCGTTGTTCTCCTTCGTGGACGAGCTGCGCGAGCCGGGAGCCGTCACCGCCCGCGAGATGCACGGCAGCTCCGGCTGGGTCGTCAACAACGAGACCAACCCGTTCGGGTTCACCGGCGTGCACGACTGGGCGACCGCGTTCTGGTTCCCCGAATCGGGCGCGTGGCTCGCGCAGCACTACTACGAGCACTACCTGTTCACCGGCGACCGCCGGTTCCTGCGCGAGCGGGCCTACCCGGTGATGAAGGAGCTCGCCCGGTTCTGGCTGGACAACCTGGCGGTCGACCCGCGCGACGGCAAGCTCGTCGTGACGCCGAGCTACTCGCCCGAGCAGGGCGACTTCTCGGCGGGCGCGGCCATGTCGCAGCAGATCGTCCGGCAGCTGTTCGCCAACGTCGTCCCGGCCGCCGACCTGGTGGGCGACACGGCGTTCGGCGGCGAGGTGCGCGAGGCGCTGGACCGGCTCGACCCCGGCACCCGGATCGGCTCGTGGGGCCAGCTGCAGGAGTGGAAGGAGGACTGGGACGACCCCGCGAACACCCACCGGCACGTGTCGCACCTGTTCGCGCTGTTCCCCGGCAACGCGATCAGCCCGCTCAAGACCCCCGAGCTGGCGGCGGCCGCGAAGACCTCGCTGACCGCGCGCGGCGACGGGGGCACCGGGTGGAGCAAGGCGTGGAAGATCAACTTCTGGGCGCGGCTGCTGGACGGCGACCACGCGCACCGGATGCTGGCCGAGCAGCTGACCGGCAGCACCCTGCCGAACCTGTGGGACACCCACCCGCCGTTCCAGATCGACGGCAACTTCGGCGCGACCTCCGGCGTGGCGGAGATGCTGCTGCAGAGCCAGGACGGCGTGGTGCACGTGCTGCCGGCCCTGCCGGGGGAGTGGCCTGACGGCTCGTACGCGGGACTGCGGGCCCGCGGTGACGTCACGGTCGACGTGCGGTGGTCCGGCGGCGCGGCCCGGGAGATCACCCTGGCCACGGGCCAGGACGGCCCTGTCACCGCCCGCAGCACCCTGTTCCGCTCCGGTTTCCGGCTGGTGGACGCAGGCACCGGTCGCCAGGTGCCGGTGCGGCCCGACGGCGACTCCATCACGTTCACCGCCCGCGCCGGCCACCGCTACGTGGCAACAGCCCGGTAGCCCTCGCGGGTAGGCCGGGACCGGCGTCCGGTCGACCCCGGCCTGCTGCCCATCCCGGCTACTGGCCGACCCGGCCGTCGATCCGCTCGCGGAGGAGGTCGGCGTGGCCGTTGTGGCGGGCGTACTCCTCGATCATGTGCACCAGCACGGCGCGCAACGGGATCGGGGCGTACTTCGGGTTCCCGCCGCCGAGCACGTCCAGGTCCGGCGCGGCGTCGACGAACCGCTCGGCGAAGGCCACCTCGGCCCGCCAGGTGGCCCACGCGTCCTCGACCACCTCGGGATCGGCCGTCGCGCCGCCGAAAGCGACGGTCGCGGAGATGTAGTGCGCCGTGACGTCCTCACCGGCCATCACCCGCCGGAACCAGTACCGCTCGACGTCCGCCAGGTGCCGCACGAGCCCGAGCAGCGACAGGTCCGACGGCGGCACCGAGCGGCGTGCCATGCCCCCGGCGTCCAGCCCGGCGCACTTCAGCTCCACCGTCAACCGCTGGTCGCGCAGGTACCGCACGAGGGTCTGCCGCTCACCCGAGTACGGCCCGCCCCGCCCGCGCGGGTCGTCCCGCGGGTCGAGCCACCGGTCCGACCAGCCGAACGCCCGCCGGAGCGGGGCCGCCGCGGGCGCACCCGGCACGGGTGCGAGAGAAGGCGGCCCCGTCCGTCGGGCGCAACCGGACCGGGGTCCGACCACCCGACTAGCCGATGCTGAAGCTCGGGTGCGGCGGCTGGTTGTACGCGGTGTTCTGCCACGCCACCGCGACCCGGTACTGGCGGTCCTGCATCAGCGACGGACGCGAGATGCCGGTGGTGTCGGTGGTCGAGTAGATGCGCAGCTTCGTGTTGTCCGAGGTGCGCCAGATGACCTCCTCGCGCCAGTCCCCGAGGATGTCGGCCGACAGCGCGGGCGTGGACTTGGTGCCGTTGTTCGACGCCACGCCCGACCCGGTCAGCAGCCGGGTGTCACCGCTCGTGCCGTACTTGTCGATGTGCGTGCCGTCGAGCAGCTCCCGCTGCGCGTCACCGTCCCACCAGATCACGAAGTTCGCCGACGACGGGACGCGGCCCACGCTGTTGCCGGACGCGTTGAGCAGGTTCGCCGGTGCGCCACCGCCCGTCGCCCAGAACTCCGCGCCCGCGTTGCCCGCGTAGATGTCGGCGGCCACGCCGCGACCCGGGCCCTCGCCGCCGGTGTTGTTCGGCTTGGAGAAGATGATCGCGCCGGTGCGGGCGTCGTGCAGCTCGAAGCCGGTGGTGCCGCCCTCGTGGATGTCGAACACCTCCAGCCCCGCCCGGCCGGGCACGAAGTCGCTCACGTGCAGCGCGTCGCCGTGCCCGAGCCGCGTGGTGTAGAGCCCGGCGCCGTTGTCGTCCACGGTCATCGCGCCGTAGATGATCTCGTCACGGCCGTCGGAGTCGACGTCGGCCACGGACAGGTTGTGGTTGCCCTGGCCCGCCCACGCCGAACCGTTGGTGGAGCTGTTGCTGTCGAACGTCCACCGCCGGGTGAGCTGGCCGTTGCGCCAGTCCCACGCGGAGATCACGGACCGCGTGTAGTAGCCGCGCGCCATGATGATGCTGGGCCGCGAACCGTCCACGTAGGCCGTGCCCGCCAGGAACCGGTCCACCCGGTTGCCGTACGAGTCGCCCCACGACGACACGGTCCCGCGCGGCGGCACGAAGTCCGCGGTGGCGAGCACCGCGCCGTCGCTGCCGCGGAACACCGTCAGGAACTCGGGCCCGCTGAGGACGTAGCCCGACGAGTTGCGGTAGTCGGCGGACGAGCTGCCGATCACCTGGCCGGTGCCCGACCGGGTGCCGTCGGCGGTCTTCATGACCACCTCGGCCCGGCCGTCGCCGTCGTAGTCGAACACCTGGAACTGGGTGTAGTGCGCGCCGGCCCTGATGTTGCGGCCCAGGTCGATCCGCCACAGCCGGGTGCCGTCCAGCCGGTAGGCGTCGATGTAGACGTTGCCCGTGTAACCGGACTGCGAGTTGTCCTTCGCGTTGGTCGGCTCCCACTTCAGCACGATCTCGTACTGGCCGTCGCCGTCGAGGTCACCCACGCTCGCGTCGTTCGCGGTGTAGGTGTAGTCCTCCCCGGAGGGCGTCCGGCCGCCCGCCGGGATCTGCAACGGGACGTCGCGCGAGCCGGCCGCGATGCCGACGTCGCCCGGGGTCGCGGTGAACCGCAGCGCCTTGTCCTCGGCAGCCGCGCTCACCTGCTCCACCCCGGCGACCACCGGTCGGACGGTGTACTCGGCGTCGGCCGCGGCGCCCTGGTCGACGTAGTTCGACGAACCCGAGATCGGCGTCGCGTTGACCTTCGTGCCGTCGCGGTAGAGGTTGAAGGCGGTGCCCGGCGCGTCACCCGCCAGCACCCGCCAACTGACGTAGTTGCCCGAGCCGGTCCGGACCGCGATCAGACCGCGGTTCAGGCGGTCGACCTGTTGGACAGCCTGGGCGGGTGCGGATGTCGCGGTCGGGACGGCCACCACGGCCGACGTCGTGACCGACGCCGCCGCGAGGACGACCGCGGCCAACCCGCGACCGACAGCTTGTGCGCGCACGGTACCTCCACATGTGCGATAACAACGTTGTTTTCGACACGTCCGGCGGCGGGAACGCAGGAACGACCGCGACTCTGCGTAACGGTCTGGATGGGGACCGTACACACGCCACCGGTGGGGGCGCAATGGTCTGAAACGTATCAGTCGGTTTCGCCCGGAAGCCGCCGCCGGAGCGGGCACCGGGTTCTCGAAGCCGTTTCCTTGACGTGTCGTTGTGACCTGGATAACTTGAACGACGTGGAATGAAACGTTTCATGACCGCTCTGGGGAGCGAGGTCAGCGTGAGCCCACTGCTCGAACTCCGGGACGTCGACAAGTCGTTCCAGGCCGTGCGGGCACTGCGCGGCGTCTCGCTCTCCCTCCACGCCGGCGAGGTGCACGCGCTGGCCGGGGAGAACGGTGCGGGCAAGTCGACCGTGGTCCGGATCATCGGCGGCGAGCACCGGCCGGACGCCGGTGAGGTGCTGCTCGACGGCGAACCGGTGCGGTTCGCCTCGCCGCGCGACGCCCGGCAGCGCGGTGTCGCGGTGATCCACCAGGAACCCGTGCAGTTCCCCGACCTCAGCGCGGCCGAGAACGTGTTCATGGGCAGGCAGCCGCTGCGCCGCGGGCGCCGGATCGACCGGCGCGAGCAGCACCGGCGGACGGCGGAGCTGTTCGACCGCCTCGGCGTCGCCCTCGACCCCGACCGGCCGACCAGGGGCCTGTCGATCGCGGACCAGCAGATCATCGAGATCGCCAAGGCGCTGTCGGCCGAGGCCCGCGTGAT
>NZ_JBFAAX010000403.1:0-5267 GCF_040639995.1 Actinosynnema sp. NPDC023658
ATCGAGTGGACCGGTTCGTCAGCCGAAGTTCACGTCACTGCACCACATGTACGTCTGGTCCGCGTGGGATGCCTGCCAGATCGTGAACACGATGTGGCGACCGCGGTACGAGCCGTTGGTCTGGACGTTGAACGTGATGTCCTTGGCCGGGGCGTACCTGCCGGTCGTCGTGATCAGGTCGAGGTTGCCCCAACCGAGGCGCTGCGTGGTCGGGTCGAACCCGGTCTTGCTGACGTAGACCTTGAAGTAGTCCGCGCCGTGACTGGCCTGGTCGTACAGGTGCATCGAGAAGCTGCTGCCCACGTTGCTGGTCTTCCACTGGCCCGGCGTGTTCAGGGCGTTGTTGCGGGAGAGCGCGTTGCTGCAGAGCTGCCCGTCGGGAGTCTTCGCCTGGAACGCACCGCCGAGCCCGTCCCGCAGCGCGCTCATCCAGTTCCACATGGTGTCGGCGTTGGCCTGGAAGGCCTGGTAACACATGGGATCCTGCTGCTGCATGGCTGGGTCGGTGTGGTGGCTACCCCAGGTTTGCCAGCACTGGTAAGCACGTGTGGCCGGGCTGACGATGGTGCCGTGCGCCGATGCCGTGGGGGTCCAGACGAACATCACGGCCAGCAGACTGATGACCAGCGCGATGATGCCCCGCCGTCTGGTAACAGACCCGGAGGTAGTGCGCATACGCATGGACGAGCCTCCATCCTCCAGAAGAGTGAGCGGTGGTGATCAATATGGGAGCGCTCCCAGAAACAATCAGCAGCGTATACGTAACGCTCCGAAACTTCAACGAAACATTGAGTGACGGTTGCCAGGTCGAGTGGGCCGCGGAAATCGATCTTTCCGCCCTTCCCGGGCTGACCTGCCGTTTCGGCGCAATACCGGCGCAGCGATCTGATCACTTTCGACGGGGCTGTTCTGGTCGGGACGCGACCGATACCAATTCCACGCCACGACGATTCGAAGCGGGCGGGGGATCGGGTATTGCACCGATCGGCGGTGAGGATTCGCCTGCACATCCGAATGCATTCCCCGGTGTCGGCAGCGGCTGCGGACGCGAGTCCGGGTGCGGTCGGACGGCACGTCCGGCGGACGCCGGGAGCGGTGACCCTCGTTGGAGTTCGGGACGTCGCGCCCTCGGTTGTCGGTCACCGCACGCATCGCGACCAGGGATCTTGGGCTCGGACGTGATCACTTTGGGTACCCGATCGGGTGCAATTAGCTACCCTCCGTCTTGACCGCGATCTCTGCGTCACTAAGGTTGGCGCGGTGTTGGCCGACCACGACGTCCAAGCGGAGCGCGCATGGTGAGCCGGATGCGGTCACTGCTCGACCAGTACCGCAGGCAGGGCGCCAGATCGGTGTTGGAGCAGGCGCGGGACACCGTCGTCGACCTCCTCGAACCGCGCCGCACCCCGCCGCCCCGCACCCCGCTACCCGCCTCACCGCAGGCCGCCAGGCCGCGCGACGACGTGCTCGCGGGGGTGTGCGCCGGGATCGCGTTGCGGGACCTGAACCTCGTGGACTCGCTCCTCGCGGAGCTGGAGCTGATGGAGGCCGAGGAGCAGGACCCCGACGCCCTGGCCCGGCTCTACCGGCTCGACCACCTGGCCACCCGACTGCGCCGCAACGCGGAGAACCTGCGCGTGCTCGCCGGTCAGGACGCGGGCGCCGCCGCCGAGGAGACGGCCTCGCTGGTCGACGTCATCCGCGCCGCGATCTCCGCGATCGAGCAGTACCCGCGGGTGGAGGTCGGTCGGGTGGCGCAGCTGGCGGTGGTCGGCTTCGCCGCCGACGACGTCAGCCGGCTGCTCACCGAGCTGCTCGACAACGCCACCGCCCAGTCACCGCCCAGCTCCGCGGTGACGGTGAGCGCGCACATCACCGAGAACGGCAGCATCCTGCTGCGCGTGGAGGACGCCGGCATCGGCCTGCCCCCGGACCGGATGACCGCGCTGAACGCCGAGCTGTCCGCCGCACCCGCCCTCGACAGCGCCGCCATCGAGCACATGGGACTCGCGGTGGTGCGGCGGCTGGCCGAGAAGCACGACGTGCGCGTCTGGTTGGGCCGCCGCTCACCGCACGGCACGACCGCGTCGGTGCTGCTGCCCGCCGAGCTGGTGCGCGAGGCGCCGCAGGTGTCGTTCGTGCGCACGCCCGCGCCGCCGACGCCCGGCACCACCACGCCCACCGGCACGAACACCGCACCGGCGCCGCGCACCCCGCCCCGTCCGCACTTCGAGGGACCGCGGCACACGGTGTCCGGCGGCGACGGCGGCGTGACGCCCGGCGGTCTGCCCCGTCGCGTGCCGACCAGCCTGCGCGGTCCTGCGGCGCCCGCCGCGTCGTCGCCGGAGATCCGCGAGCCCGCGGGCGGCGAGCAGTTCTTCGCCGACCTGGCGGACTTCGACGCGGGCGAGCAGGCCGCCCGCGGCACCCTCCCCGTCGATCACCGCGAGGACCACCCGAGTGATGACTGACCAGGCCGCCGGGCCGGACTTCAGCTGGCTGATCAACGACTTCGCCCGACGGGTGCACGGCGTCACGCACGCGCTGATCCTGTCGTCCGACGGACTGCCGCTGGTGGCCTCCGACACCGTCGGGGTGGACGCCGCCGAACAGCTCGCCGCGATCTCCAGCGGCATGCTCAGCCTGGCGCGCAACGCCGCCGCCGTGTTCGACAAGGGCACCTGCGAGCAGATCGTCGTCCGCCTGACCGGCGGGTACTTCCTGTTCATGGACATCGGTGAGGGCGCCGGCCTCGGCGTGCTGACCTCGCCGGCGTGCGACATGAAGGTCATCGGCTACGAGATGACCAAGTTCGTCGACAACGCCGGGCACGCGCTCACGCCGCAGTTGCGGGCCGACATGCGCCGCACGGTCACCGCGCGGCGCCCGGGCACGTGACGGCCGAAGGAGAACGACCCGCAGTGACCCCCAGCGCTGTGACACCCGCGACCCCTTCACCCGGCACCACCTCCCCGCCCGGCGCCATGCGCAGCACCAGGGTGCGCCCGTACGCGATCACCCGCGGGCGGACCCGGCCCCGGCACCTGCTGCTGGTGGAGACGCTGGTGTCGGTGCCGAACTACGACCCGCTGGCCGGCGCCCAGCTCATGCCCGAGTCGCAGGCGCTCTACGAGCGGGCGCGGCAGCGCACGTCCGTCGCGGAGCTGTCGGCGCACCTGGACATCCCGCTGGGCGTCATCCGCGTGCTGCTCAGCGACCTCGCCGCCCAGGAGATGGTGTTCATCCACCCGACCGGCTTCGAGTACCAGTACGACGTGCACCTCCTGGAGAGGATTCTGGATGGGCTCAAGGGCGTTTGACGCCGCGCCGTTGACGATTTCGGCGAAGATCGTGGTCGCCGGTGGTTTCGGGGTCGGCAAGACGACGTTCGTGGGTTCGGTGTCCGAGGTGCCGCCGATCAACACCGAGGCGTGGATGACCGAGGCCGCCGAGGGCGTGGACCCCGTCGACCCGGAGGCCGACAAGACCACGACCACGGTCGCGATGGACTTCGGCCGGCTGACCCTGAGCGACGACCTGGTCTTATACCTGTTCGGCACACCCGGCCAGCCGCGCTTCTGGTTCATGTGGGACGACCTGTCGCGCGGCGCGCTGGGCGCGATCGTGCTGGTCGACACCCGGCGCATAGCCGAGTCCTTCGCGGCCATCAACTACTTCGAGAACGACTCGGACCTGCCGTTCGTGGTCGTGGTGAACATGTTCGACGGGCTGCTCGCGCACGACCTGGACGAGGTGCGCGACGCGCTGGCCATCTCGCCGGACGTCCCGCTGTTCACCTGCGACGCGCGGGACCGCGCTTCGGTGGGCGCCGCGCTGAGGGCCCTCGTCTCCTACGCGATGGACCTGAGCCTGTCCTTCGGGCCGGTGTGAGTGGACGCCCTGCGGTGGAAGAGGTGGCGGCAATGCGGAAGGTGCTGATCGTCGGCGCGGGCCAGGCGGGCCTGCAACTGGCGTTGGGGTTGGTGGACGGCGGGTACGACGTCACGTTGATGTCCGCTCGGACGCCGGAGGAGATCCGCGGCGGGCGGGTGATGTCCACGCAGTGCATGTTCGGCCCGGCGCTCCAGCACGAGCGGGACCTCGGCCTGAACCTGTGGGAGGAGCAGGCGCCGGACGTGCTCGGCATCGGCCTCTCGGTGGGCGTGCCGGCCGAGGGCGGGGGAGTGCAGCGCGCGCTCGACTGGCTGGGCCTGTTCGACGAGATCGCGCAGTCCGTGGACCAGCGCGTGAAGATGGCGGGGTGGTTGGAGCTGCTGGAGGACCGCGGCGGCAAGGTCGTCTACCACGGCGTGACCACCGCCGACCTCGACTCGTTGACGGCGCTGTACGACCTGGTCGTGGTGGCGGCCGGCAAGGGCGAGCTGGTGGAGCTGTTCGACCGGGACGCCGGGCGTTCGCCGTACCGGGAGCCGCAGCGGATCCTGTCCGTGGCCTACGTGCACGGCCTGGCGCCCCGCCCCGAGCACCCGGACGTGCGCGCGGTGCGGTTCAACGCCGTGCCGGGCGTCGGTGAGCTGTTCGTCATCCCCGCGCTCACCCTCAGCGGCCCGTGCGACATCCTGTTCTTCGAGGGACTGCCCGGCGGACCGCTGGACTGCTGGGACGACCGACCCGGTCCGGCCGAGCACCTGGACCGCACGCTGCGCCTGATGCGCGAGTTCATGCCGTGGGAGCACGACCGCTGCGGTGCGGTGGAGCTGACCGACGCGCGGGCCACGCTGACCGGCGCCTACCCGCCGGTGGTGCGCAAGCCGGTGGGCAGGTTACCCGGCGGCGGCCGGGTCCTCGGCATGGCGGACGTCGTGGTGGCCAACGACCCGCTCACCGGTCAGGGCTCGAACAGCGCCGCCAAGTGCGCGGCGTCCTACCTGGACAGCATCAAGGCGCGCGGCGACCGGCCGTTCGACGAGGAGTGGATGACGTCCGCCTTCGAGTCGTACTGGGAGTACGCCCGGCACGTCACGTTCTGGACCAACGCCATGCTCCAGCCGCCACCCGAGCACATCATGCGCATCTTCGGCGCGGCCAACGAGATCCCGGCGGTCGCCGGGCGGTTCGTCAACGCCTTCGCCGACCCCACGGACCTCCAGCACTGGTTCTTCGACCCGGAACTGGCCGACCGCTACCTCGCATCGGTCAGCCCGGTCCGAGCCACGCCACCGGTCTGAGCCGCCCCACCGGTCTGAGCCACGCCACCGGCCTGACCCACCCACCGGTCTGAGCCACGCCTCCGGTCGACGTCGGCC
>NZ_JBFAAX010000404.1:0-5239 GCF_040639995.1 Actinosynnema sp. NPDC023658
GAGGACCAGCGCCAGCGCGCCCAGCGACCACGCCACGTGCCCGGCGGTCAGCCCGGAGGCGGCCATCCCGGACACCACGGCCAGCAGCGACCAGCCGACCACGTCGTCCACGGCGGCGGCGGTCACGGTGAGCTGCCCGATGTCGCGGTGCAGCAGGTTCATCTCCAGCAGCACCTTGGCGATCACCGGGATGGCACTCACGCACACCGCCACACCCAGGAACAGGGCGAAGACCGGCCGGTCCGCCGCCGGGCCGAGCATGGCGGCGGGTAAGAGGAACCCGGCGCCGACACCGAGGGCCAGCGGCAGGAGCAGCCCTCCCGCGCCGACCCAGGTGGCGGCTCGGCGCTGCCTGCGCGCCAGGCCGAGGTCGAGGTGCATGCCGGTGAACCCCACCAGCAGCAGCACCCCGAACTGGCCGACGGCGTCGAGCAGGTGAAGTTGCGCGGGGTCGTCGAACACCGGGGCGAACGTGCCGAGCAGGGACGGCCCGAGCAGGACGCCGGAGGCCAGCTCACCGACGACGGCGGGCATCCCGAGCCGGACGGCGAGCCGCCCGAGCACGAGGGCCACACCCAGGAGCGCGGCGACCTGGAGAAGGAACATGAGCAACGGGTGCGCCCCGAGCGTGCTCGGCGGCGCGGCGGACAGGACCACGGGGGACCCCTTTTTGAGCGGTGGAGAGGCGGCGCGGGACCGGTGCGGACCCGCCGCGGGGGATCAGTCGCGGTAGTACCAGTTCTCCGGGTTGATCATCCCGTAGGGGTTGATCGGCCCGAACCCACCGAGGGTGTTGGCGACCTCGAACAGCCGGATCGGGAAGTTCGGCGTGAAGATGACGGGCACCTCGTTGGCGATGTAGTCCTGGTACTCGTAGAGCACGTCCAGGTCGTCGCTGGTGACGGTGCGCTGGATCAGCTCGTCGGCCTTCGGGTCGGTGTAGAAGCCGAAGTTGCCGCCCGCCTTGGTGGAGAACAGGATCTCGCCGGTCGGGTGGTGGTAGGCCCAGCCGCCGTTCCAGCAGCACATCTCCCACGTGCACGGGGTGGTGGCGGTCGGCTCGCACGGGCCGTCCTCGGCCACGAGGATCGAGCCGTACACCTCTTCGAGCCGCAGCTCGATGCCCGCCTCCGCGGCGGCGTCGCGGAAGTTCTCCATCACCCGGGTCAGCGCCGGGCGGCCCTCGACGTAGCGCAGCAGGATCGACAGCTTCGTGCCCGCCGGGATGCCCGCGCCCGCCTCGCCCGGACCCGTGCCCGGCCGCACGCACACCGCGGGCGTGACGCTGGTGTCCCAGCCGTTCGCCTCCAGCAGCGCCTTGGCGTTCTCCGGGGAGAACGGCAGCGGCCACGCGCCCTCGCGCTGGCGCGGCGAGACGTACTCGGTCTTCGGGTACATCGGCACCGGGCCGTTCTGCCGGTACGCGTAGCCCTGGTAGATGTCGCGCACCGCGGTGTCCTGGTCCAGGGAGGACTGCAGGGCCTGGCGGATGTAGGTCTGCGCGAACATCTTGCCGACCACGGTCGGGTTGTTGAAGTTCAGCGAGATGTACCGGATGCAGAACGCCGACTGCGGGAACATCGTGTACTCGGTCAGCGGGTTCGGCCCGCCGACCACCGGGTCGACCGCCGGCTCCGTGGCGAAGCTCAGCGGCAGGTAGCCGACCTGGATGCCGTTCTCGGCGTCCGGGCCCGCCTTCAGCATCTCGTACTGCTCCTCGTCGGAGAACGTCGGCACCTGGCGGAACTCGTCCAGGTACGGCTTGTTCGGGCCCGAGTAGTGCTCGTTGGGCACGAACGTGACCACGCCCTCCAGCGTGTAGCTCTTGAGCCGCCACGGGCCGCTCACGATGCTCCAGATGGGGCTGTCGGCCCACCTGGTGCGGTGGGCGTTGCCCTCGTCGACGATGTTGCCCTGCTGCGCCATCAGGTACTCGTAGACCGCCTCGACGTCGGCGAGGTCGCCGGAGGCGTTCGCCGGGCCCGCGTCGGTCCGGTCCCACGCCCTGGGCAGCGGCGTGATCGTGCTGAGCTGGTTGTAGAGCACCCAGTGCTTGGAGTAGACCTTGTCGAAGGTGAAGAACACCTCGTCGTCGGCCACCTTGCCGTAGTCGGTCAGGTTGTCCGGGAAGTAGCCCGGGACGTACTCGCCGTACCGGGCGCCCTTGACCTTCATCAGGTTCACCCAGAACAGCACGTTCTCGGCGGACAGGGTCTCGCCGTTGGACCACTTCCAGGGCTTGACCTTGACCCGCACGGTCAGGCCGTCCTCGCTCCACACCGGCTCCTCGCCGATGCTCTGCGCGTAGTCGACGTTCGGGGTGCCGTCGCTGCCGAAGTAGTACAGCGTCCGGTACATCAGCGCCTGGAACTCCAGGATGTTGCGGGTGCCCATGCGCTCGGCCGGCGTGAACGGGAAGATCACGGCGGGCGGGAAGCCCGGCGCGCACGCCCACGTGACGACGCCGCCCTTGCGCGGCGTGGTGTCCGTGCCGGCGGTGATGGTGCTCGCGGAAGTCATGGCTGCTCGTCGGCCTCTCGGGTCAGTTCGTGGTCTGAGCGGGGATTTCCTCGATGGTCGAGACGCCGGACGCGGCGTGCTCGCCGAAGCGCTCCCACACCTCGTCGAGGCGGATGCGACCGTCGTCGAGCACCTTCGGCGTGCTGCGGCAGTGCCCGGAGATGACCTGGCCGTCGTCGAGCACCATGCAGTAGGCGAAGTCGAGGGCGCCGTCGGGCCGCGCGGTGCCGGTCAGGGCGCCGCGGCGTGCCTTGCCGCCGAGGAACTCGCCCCAGAGCAGGTCACCGTCCTGGTGGTACACGGCGACCCGGCTCTCCTCGGGGCCGCCGCCGGTGACCGGGTGGAACCTCTTGCCGTCGTAGTTGATCATCGAGCTGGCTCCCCACGCAGTTCGAGCGTGCAGCACTTCGCGCTGCCGCCGGATTTGAGAAGTTCGGACAGGTCGACACCGATGGGCGTGAAGCCCCGGTCGGCGAGCTGGTCCGCCAGGTTCACGGCCTCCTGCGCCAGCAGGACGTGCGTGCCGTCGCTGACCGCGTTGGGGCCGAACACCTCGGCGTCGTGGTCGCCGGCGATCACGGCGTCGGGGTACAGGGAGCGCAGCACGCCCCTGCTCCACGTCGAGAACGCCTCGGGGTAGTACATGATCAGGTCGTCGTCCAGGACCGCCAGCGCCGTGTCCAGGTGGTAGAACCGCGGGTCCACCAGGTCCAGCGTCACGACCTCGCGCCGGAAGAACCGGGCCGCCTCCACGTGCGAGCGCTCGTCGGTGCGGAAACCGGTGCCCGCCAGGATCCGGTCGCCCACCAGCAGGTAGTCGCCCTCGCCCTCGTTCACCCAGAACGCCTCGTGCGTGCGGAAGCCGTTCTCGCGGAACCACTCCAGGTACGCGGGACCCTCCGCTTCGCGCTGCCGGAACCGGAACCTCGCCGACAGCACCCTCCCGTCCACGACGGTCGCCCCGTTCGCGGCGAACACCATGTCCGGCAGCCCCGGCTCGGGGTCGATCAGCTCGACGTCGTGGCCGAGGTCCAGGTACAGCGACCGCAGCCGGCTCCACTGGAGCAGGGCGGTGGACGCGTCGGTCGGCTTCTCGGGGTTCATCCACGGGTTGATGGAGTAGGAGACGTCGAAGTGCTCCGGCGGGCACATCAGGTACCTGCGGCGGCGCGCGGTGCGCTGGGCTGGGTCGGACACGGCGGTGGAGTCCTCTCTGGCCGGGGCGCCACCGGTCCGCCACATGTGACGCGGAGGGCCCGGCGACGCCTGCGGTGTGGAGCTACTGGAAATCGACCTCGATCTTCGCTGCGTAGTCGTTCATCAGGGCGAACGCGTCGGCCTCCGACGTGCCGGTGGCGCCGAGGAAGCCGATGATCGTGTTGCCGTCCGGCGGGCGCTTGACCACGTCGCCGGGTCGTGCGGTGATCTTCAGCAGGAACACGCGGTCCGAGCCGGACACCTCCTCGGGCACCCGCACCTCCCGCACCACGCCGGCGTCGGAGATCAGGCACATCGCGGCGATGTGCGTGCCGGTGGGCTGGAAGTGGCGCACGCTCGGCCGCCGCCCCGCGCCGATGTCCACCACGGCCGCGATCGGGTCGTGCTCGGCGGTGATGCGGGCGATCATGTCCAGCCCGCCGCCGCCGACCCGGGCCGCGATCTCCAGCAGGTAGGGCTTGCCGTCGTGGAAGCGGACCTCGGCGTGCATCACGCTGTGGGTGAGGCCCTGCGCCAGCGCGCCCGCCGTGACGACCTCGTGCACGGCCTTCAGGTCGTCCGGGCTCATCGACGTCGGCGCGTGGTGCACGTCGTCGTCGAACGTCCCGCCCTCGGCGGTGATGCGGTCCACCACCGACCCGAGGTACACCTCGCCGTCCCACGCGACGGCCTCCATCAGGTACTCCTTGCCGTCCAGGAAGGACTCGACCAGCAGCCCGTTGGGGCCCAGGTCGATCCCGTCCGCCTCGGAGTTGGCCCAGAAGAGGTCCTGGATGCCCTGCGCCGCCTGCTCGTAGTGCTCGGTCAGCTCGGCCTCGTCGTCGCAGCGGAACACGAAGTGGCTGCCCGCGCCCAGCGTCGGCTTGACGATCACCGGGTAGCCGAACTCGCCCGCCGCCGACTTGGCCTCCGCCAGCGACGTGACGAACCGGAAACCGGGGATCGGCGCCCCGGCCTTCTCGTGCGCCTGCCGCATCAGGTACTTGTTGCGGCTGTTCAGCGCCGCCTCGACGCCGATGCCGGGCAGGCCCAGCGCCTCCGCGATCGCCGCGACCGCCACGACGGCCGCCTCGGAGAACGTGATCACGCCGTCGAACGCCTCGGTGGCGTGCCACTGCTTGGCGGTGGCGATCATGTCCTCGATGTTCTTCGACCCGACCAGCCGGTAGTGGTCGGCGGGCCAGAAGTCCTCGGTGCCCTCGCCGTTGAGCACGTACAGGTCCACGCCCAGGTCCTGCACCTGCCGGTAGCGCGAGTGGTAGTACTCCAGGTACTGGCGGGTCTCGATGGTCAGCAGCTTCACGGTGCGCACTCCTCCTAGCTCACGCCGTCGAGGGCCACGTGCTGGCCGGCGTGCGCGTGCGTGCCGGGCAGCGACGGGAACCGGAACGGCCGGATCTCGGCCGGCATGTCGTCGCTGGTGGACAGGTCGACGCCCTGCGCGGACACGTCGGACGCCACGTCGACCAGGATCGGCGCGGCGCACGCGAGCAGCGTGCGG
>NZ_JBFAAX010000405.1:0-5218 GCF_040639995.1 Actinosynnema sp. NPDC023658
GGGACGCGCGCCGGATCGCGGAGGGCGTGCGCGTCCTGCAGTCGGCGCTGGCCGAGGAGCGCCCCGGCCGCTACCAGGTCGAGGCCGCCATCGCCGCCCTGCACGACGACGCGCCGAGCGCCGCGGAGACCGACTGGCCGCAGATCCTGGCCTGGTACGACGACCTGGTCGCGCTCACCGACGACCCGGTGCGCCAGGACCCCGCCGCCGTGCTGGGGCGCGCGGTCGCGGTCGGCCACGTGCTCGGCCCGGCCGCGGGGCACGCGGGGCGGGTGGAGCGGGCGGGTGCGGTGTTCCGGGTGGGCCCCCAGCTCACCCTCGCCTCGGCCGCGCGGGAGGCGGGCGCGGTGCACTCGATGATGTTCCTCCACCCCGGCCGCCCGCCGGCGCGGCGTACGCGCAGGCCGCCCGGCTGGCCGCGGACGTCGCCGAGCACCGGCACCTGGTCCGCCAGGCCGCCCGTGCGCGGGCCGGCGAGCCGCGCTGACCGGTCCGGGCGCGGCCACCACCGGAGCGCCGCGGCGCGGGAGACCGAAGCGGGTCGTTGCGGGCCGTTCACGCGTGCGGCTATGTTGGAACGATCATTCCAAGATAGCGAGGCGGACATGCCGGACGTGAAGCACTTCGACCCCGAGGTGGTGCTCGACTCGGTGGAGGAGCTCTTCTGGCGGCGGGGCGTGTCGACGACCGGGGTGCAGGACATCGTGACGGCGACCGGCGTCAACAGGTCGAGCCTGTACGCGACGTTCGGCGGCAAGCGGGAGCTGTACGTCGCGGCGCTGCGCCGCTACGCCGACCGCCGTTCCGGCCCGGTCCTGCGCCTGCTGGCCGAGGACGGGCGCGGGCTGCCGGCGATCGCGGAGTTCTTCCGCGGGTTGATCGAGGCCCGTTGTTCCGGTGCGCACGCCCGCTGGGGCTGCATGGTCACCAACGCCCACGCGGGCGCGGAGAACGACGACCCGGACGTCCGACCGGTCCTGCACGAACACCACGACCGGTTGCGGGGGGCGATGTGCGCGGCGCTGGAACGCGCGCGTGCCGCCGGCGACCTGCGGCCCGGTGTCGTGCTCGCGACGTCGGCCGACGTGCTCGCCACGCTCGCCTACGGGGTCAACCTGCGCTCCCGCGCGGGCGCGACCCCGGAAGCGCTCGGGGAGACCGTCACGGCCGTCCTCGCCTCGCTGGCGACCCGACCCGAGGAGATCCGCTGACATGGTGCAGTTCACCGTTCACGACGAGACCAACGCACCCGAGGACGCACGCCCCCACCTGGAGGCCGGCAAGGGCCGCCTGGGTTTCGTCAGCTCCCTCAACGGCGTGATGGCGGAGTCCCCGGAGCTGCTGGCGGGCTACAACGCGCTGGCCGAGCAGTTCGGCAAGTCCTCGTTGCCCGCCAAGGCCAAGCACGTCGTGTGGATCACCACCAGCGTCCTGAACGGCTGCGAGTACTGCGTGGCGGCGCACTCCACGCTCGCGCTCAAGATGGGCGTGGACGCGGAGGTCGTGGAGGCCCTGCGGGCCAACAAGCCGGTCGGTGACGACTCCCTGGAGGCCGTCCGCAGGCTCACCGAACTGGTGGTCACGGACCGGGGTTGGGTGGAGGAGCAGGAGATCGAGGCGTTCCTGGCCGCCGGCCACACCCGCCGCCAGGTGCTGGACGTGATCCTCGGCGTGGGCATGAAGACGTTGTCGAACTACACCAACCACATCGCGCACACCCCGCTCGACCCGGCGTGGCAGGACCAGGAGTGGACGCGCGCGTGAGCCCGCCCCGGCCCGGCACGCCGGGCCCCCCCCAGGAGGTGCCGGACTCCCGATGCGGTGAGTCCGGCACCTCCTCGCGGACACGGACGGCGATCGTCGACCGCGCCCGTCACCTGTCCGGGGCGCGTGCCGCGTCCGGGTGACGGCACCGCGCGTGCCCCGTCGTCCCCCTTCCCGAGGTTTCAACGGTGCGCCTGACCGCACCGGGTGAACGGTCGTTCCGATGGCGGCACCGGCGTTGCAGCCGGTCGGTCGCGGGCCGATGCTGGGTCACCCGGCCAACGCACCGATGGGAGCCCTCGACCATGGCGGAGACGACCACGCCCGTCCTCGTCGTCGGCGGCGGCCTGTGCGGCCTGTCGGCGGCGATCTTCCTGGCGTGGCAGGGGGTTCCGGTGACGCTGGTGGAGCGCCACGCGGACACGTCGGCCGACCCGAAGGCGCGGGTGGTCAACCCCCGCACGATGGAGCTCTACCGGGCCGTGGGCCTGGAGGCGGCGATCCGGTCGGTCCGGTCGGGGATCGAGGGGCACACCGTGGTCGCGCACGCGCCGACTCTCGCCGCGCCCGAGCGCGTCCGGGTGCCCACCGTGCTCACCGAGGACGTCGGCGCCCTGTCCCCGTGCGAGTGGGCCGCCATCGACCAGGACCAGCTCGAACCGATCCTGCGCGACCACGCCTCGGACATCGGCGTGGACCTGCGGTTCGGCACCGAGCTGCGGGCGCTGCGCGACACCGGCGACCTGGTGGTCGCCGTGCTGCACGACCGCGCGACCAACCGGGACCACGAGGTGTGCGCGCGGCACGTGGTGGCCGCCGACGGCTGCCACAGCCCGGTGCGGGCGATGCTCGGCATCCCGCACGACGGTCCCGGCGCGCTGGCCCGGTTGATCAGCGTGCACTTCCGCGCCGACCTCACCGGTCCGCTGGCCGGGCGCAGGATCATCGCCGCGATCCTGCACAACGAGACCGTGCGCGGCACCCTGATCCCGCTGGACCGCGACCGGCACTGGCGGTTCTCGATCGCCATCGGTCCCGACGAGGACCCCGCGGCCTACCCCGAGCGGCGGTGCCTGGAGCTGGTGCGGGCCGCGCTGGGTGTGGACGTGCCCGTCGAGGTGATCCGGGTGCCCGACGCTCCCTGGGAGATCTCGGCGCACGTCACGCGGGCCGCGCGGGTCGGACGGGTGTTCGTGGCGGGCGACGCGGCGCACGTCATGCCGCCCATCGGGGCCTTCGGCGCGAGCACGGGCGTGCAGGACGCGTTCAACCTGGCGTGGAAGCTCGCCCTGGTCCACCGCGGCGTGGCCGGCGAGGCGCTGCTGGACACCTACGAGGACGAACGCCTCCCCGTGGCGCGGCGGACCACCCGGGAGGCCGTGCTGCGCTACGAGGTCGGCCAGGGCCGTCGCCGGACCGGTGCGGGCGAGGCACCGGACGCGCAGCGGAACATGATGTTCGGCTACGCCTACGGCCGGGGCGCTTTCGTCGGGGAGCCCGACGCGGGGGTGCCCGACGCCCTCCCGGGCGAGTGCGTGGTGGAGGACCCGGCGCGACCCTCGGGCAGGCCGGGCAGCCGGGCGCCGCACGTGGTCCTGCGCCGCGACGGGGTGACGCTGTCCACTGTGGACCTGCTCGGCCGCGGCTTCCGGTTGCTCACCGGTCACGCCGCGTCGGGGTGGGAGGAAGCGGCGGACGCGGTGGCCGGGCGGGTCGGGCTCGACCTGGCGTGCCACCGGATCGGCGGTCGGCTGCACGACGTGGAGGGCGTGTTCCCGGTCCGCTACGGCGTCGGCCGGGACGGCGCGGTGCTCGTGCGGCCGGACGGGATGGTCGCGTGGCGGACGCGGGACGCGGTGGCGGACCCGACGGCGGTCCTGGCCGACGTGGTGGACCGGGTGCTGTGCCGGCCGGCCAGGCGGCAGCACGTGCCGGTGGGTGCGGCGGAAGCCGCGGGCTGAGGCCCGGGAGGTGCCTCACCGGGGGCGGCCGGCCGATCAGCCGACCACCCCCGGTTCCGCTCAGGCGTCGGACAGGCCGCGGTCGGCCGTCCGCGGTCCTGCGGTCAGGAAGCGGTGCACGAGGCCGTCGGGGCGGTGTTCGTCGTGCGCGACGACCCGGTGAACCCGAAGGCGGTGCTCGCACCGGCCGCCAGGACGCCGTTGTAGCTCGCGTTGCGCGCCGTCACGGCCGAGCCGTTGCTGGTGACGGTGGCGTTCCAGGCGTTGGTGACGGTCTGCCCGTCGGTGAACGTCCAGGTGACCGTCCAGCCCTTGATCGCCTTGTCGCCCGCGGTGACCTTGACCTCGCCCTGGAAACCGCCCTGCCACTGGCCGGTGACCCGGTACGCGGCGGTGCAGGCGAGTCCACCACCAGGCGTGGTGGTCGTGGTCGTTGTCGTCGTGGTGGTTGTAGTGGTCGTGGTGGTGGTGGTGGTCGTCGTGGTGCCGCTGCCGAAGATGCCCGCTTCCCTGGCGGTGGCCTTGATCCCGTTGGCGCCGTTGAAGATGCGCTGGCCCCACGTGGTGAGCCGGGCGGGGTCGAAGTCGGTGGCCATGTCCAGGATCGGGTCGGAGTTGCCGCTCCACGACCACGCCAGGTAGCCCAGGCCCCGCGCCTGCGCCTCCTTCAGGATCGTCTCGTGGTCGACCTCGCCGGAGGCGAACTGCCAGCCGAACTCACCGATCACCAGCGGCCAGCCGTTGGCCTGGAACCGGTTCAGGTAGTCGGTGATGCTGGAGGCGGTGTTGAACACCGAGTACATGTGGATCGACAGCACGGTGTTGCGCTGGGTGTCGGCGTCGAGGACCTTCTGCGCGTTGTCCCGCATGACGTACTGCCAGTCCTGGCCCCAGTTCGGCGCGTCGACCATGAGCAGGTGCTGGAAGCCGTTGGCGCGCAGCTTCTTGACCGCGTTGACCGTCGCGTCGGTCCACTGGGCGGCGTTGGTGTTGCCGATCGGCTCGTTGCCGATGTTGATGACGACGTAGTCCTCCTGGCCGACCAGGGCGCTCTTCTGGCTGATCCAGTAGTTCGCGGCCTCGTCGAGCGAGGCGGCGGCGGCCTCCTCGCCGTAACCGGTGGTGTCGTGCACCTCCAGCACGCAGATCATCCGGTTGCGCTTGCAGAGGTCGATCACGGCGGGCACGTCCGTCGACGGCCCCCACCGCTTGCCGCTGCCCAGCACCACGCGCACGGTGTTGGCGCCCAACGCCTTGACGTCCGCGAACGAACTCGTCCGGCCGGTGTACCAGACGTGCGGGTGGTTGACCCCGCGCATGACGAACGGCTGCCCGTTGGCCTCCACGATCCTGGTGCCGCTGACGTGCAGGCCCACGGCGGCCTGCGCCTGCGACAGGGCGGTCAGCCCCAGGCCCGCGGCGACGAGCGACGCCGCGGCCAGCATGGCGATTCGCCTTCTCATACCCATCCGACACCTCGTTGAGTCGACGTG
>NZ_JBFAAX010000406.1:0-5211 GCF_040639995.1 Actinosynnema sp. NPDC023658
GCCGAGGACCGCTGTCCTCGGCCGGACGTCTGCCGTCCGCGCCCCCGTCGGTGGGCATAGGGTCGACGCCGTGGACTGGCACGATTGGCACGACGGCTACGACCGCTCGGACTCGTGGATGGCATCGCGGTTGCGGGTGGTCCAGGCGCAGGTCAGGTCCGCCCTGGACGACGCCCCGCCCGGACCGCTCACGGTGATCAGCCTGTGCGCCGGGCAAGGGCGCGACCTGCTCGAAGTCCTCGCGGACCACCCCCGGCGGGACGACGTCCGAGCCCGCCTGGTCGAGCTGGACGCGCGGAACGCGGCGGTGGCCGAGGACGCGGCGCGGGCGGCCGGCCTGGGCCGGGTCGAGGTGGTCAGGGGCGACGCCTCGATCACCGATCACTACCGCGACGTGCGGCCGGCGGACCTGGTGCTGGTCTGCGGGGTGTTCGGCAACATCACCGACGAGGACGTCGAGCGGACCGTCGACTCCTGCCGGCAGCTGTGCGCGACCGGCGGCACCGTGATCTGGACCCGCCACCGCGAGGCGCCGGACCTGGTGCCGACGATCTGCCGGTGGTTCGAGGAACGCGGCTTCGAGCGCCGGTGGCTGTCGGACCCGGAGGCGGATTTCGGCGTCGGCGCCCACCGCTTCCTCGGTGAACCGCAGCCCCTGGCGGAAGGCACGAGCATGTTCACCTTCATCGGCTACGACGTGCTCGACCCGACCGACGAGGTCACCGACGGGTCGGACCCGACGTGACCGCGTTCGAGCGGTCCCGCGCGGAGGACAGCTGTTGACCTCGCACCACCGGACCTTCAGCCGTCGCACGTTCCTCGGGACGGCGGCACTGCTGTCCGTGCCCGGCTGCACGGAGCACGGGACCACGCGCGCCGAACCGACGTCGTCCGAACCGACGTCGTCCGCGCCGTCGTCCCGGTCGGTCGAGCCGAGTCCCGTGGAGCAGCAGCACGAACGGCTCGTCGCGCTGGAGCGGGAGTTCGACGCGCGGTTGGGGGTGTACGCGCTCGACACCGGCAGCGGGGCCACCGTCGTCCACCGGGCGGACGAGCGGTTCGCGTTCTGCTCGACGTTCAAGGGGTTGGCGGCGGCCGCGGTGTTGCAGCGACACCCGCCGGCGCACCTGGACGCCGTCGTCACGTACACCGAGGGCGACCTGATGAAGAGCTCGACGATCACCGCGCAGCACGTGGCGACCGGGATGACGATCCGACAGGTGTGCGACGCGGCCGTCCGGTACAGCGACGGCACGGCGGGCAACCTGCTGCTGCGCGACCTCGGCGGGCCGGCCGGGCTGACCGCGTTCACGCGCGGCCTCGGTGACGAGGTGACGCGGGCCGACCGGGTCGAGCCGGACCTCACGTCGGCCGTGCCGGGAGACCCGCGCGACACGACGTCCCCGCGGGCGATCGGCACGGACTACCGGAAGATCGTGCTCGGTGACGCCCTGCCGCCCGACCAGCGCGCCTTCCTGCGCGACCTGCTGGAGCGCAACACCACCGGCGACCGGCGGGTGCGGGCCGGTGTGCCGCAGGGCTGGGGAGTGGCGGACAAGACCGGTACCGGCGACTACGGCACGGCCAACGACATCGCGATCGTGTGGCCGCCCGGAGCCGCGCCCCTCGTCGTGGCGATCATGTCCAGCAAGGCCACCGCGGACGCCCCGTACGACCAGGCGCTGCTGGCCGAGGCCGCCGCGTACGTGGTGGCCGCCCTCGCGTGACGACCCGGCGCCACCGCCCCCGGTCCGGGCGTCCGGCGCGGTCGAGCGCTCAGCGGTCGCCGTCGAGCGTGATGACCACCTTGACGTCGTCCGGGCGGGCGGTGAACGCGTCGGCGAACCGCTCCAGCGGCACGCGGCGGCTGATCAGGCCTTCGAGCCAGTCCAGGTCGGCCGCGGCCAGCGCCTCGGCGGCCTGGCGGTAGTGCCGCAGGTTGGCGTTGACCGAGCCGACCACGACGTCGTTCTCCAGCACCATCTCGCGGTTCGCGCCGCCGACGTCCGCCTCGACCGTGCGGCCTCCGGACGAGATCCCGGTCAGGCACACCACGCCGAACGGCGCCGTGTTGCGCATGGCGGAGAACACCAGGCTGCCCACGCCGGTCGCCTCGATCACCACGTCCGGTCGCAGGCTCCCGGCGACCTCGTCCACGTCCCCGTGGTGGTAGGTCGCGCCCAGCCGCTCCACCAGCCGCGGTTTGGGGCCCTCCTCCACCAGGTCGAGCACGTGCACGTCCAGCCCCTGTTGCACGCCGATCATCGCGCCCAGCAACCCGATCGGCCCGGCGCCGGTCACCAGCACCCGCTCCGGCGCGTACCACGCCCTCTCCCCCACCCGGCGGACCTGCTCCCACGCCTTGGCCACGACGGAGGTCGGCTCCATGAGCACGCCGACGTGCTCCAACCGCGGGTCCAGCGCCACCGCGTAGTCGGCCTCGACGCACCACAGCTCGGCCGCGTACCCGTCGAGCTCCTTGATCCCGCGCTCGGTGTAGCGGCCGTTGCGGCAGTTGTCGAACTCGCCGTGCGCGCACGCGCCGCACGGCACCGGGTCGGGTCGGCGGACGACGCCCACCACCAGGTCACCGGAGGAGAACCCGCTGCCCGCGGGCGCGGTCATCACCCGACCGAGCGATTCGTGGCCGAGGACCAGCCGGTCGTGGCCGGGCGGGGCCCAGCCGTAGTCGGCGCGGGCGATCTCCTTGTCCGTGCCGCAGACGCCCACGGCCAGCCCGCGGACGAGCAGGTCACCCGCCTGCGGCTCGGGGTCGGGCAGTTCGGTGACCTGCGTCGAGTTCGCCGTCTTCGGGTCGAGCGTGAGCGCGCGCATGGCCCTGGGCTACCCGTCCCGCGCGGGCGCAAGCGCGTGCGGCAGGCCGTTCACCGGTGCTCCACCGCCCCGAATTCCCAGGATCGGCAACAGGAGTTGCCGATCTCGTCGCACGGGCACGAACCTGGTGCCATGACCGAGAACAACACCACAGCAACGACCCCGGTGGGGCCACCGCCCCGCCACCACCTCGCCCTGATGATCTGGGTGGCCGTGTTCCCCACCCTCACCGCGCTGCAACTGCTGCTCGGCGGTCTGCTCGTCGCCACGCCGACCGTCCTGCGCACGCTGGTCCTGGCGACGATCGCGGTGCCGATCGTCATCTACGGGCTGATGCCGCCGCTACAACGGCTCCGGGTCCGCCTGCTCACCCGCCGGTGACGGGCGTGACCGGTCAGCGGAGCCAGCCCACCAGCTCGTCCAGGAACCGGTCCCGACCGCGTTCGGGGCGGTCGAGGTGGACGAAGTGCGTCGCACCGGCCAGGTGCACGACCCGCACCTCCTCCGCCCGGCGCAGTTCGGCGGCCAGGGTCGACACGTCACCCTCGCGCGACCAGAAGTCCCGCTCGCCGCGCAGGACCAGCGTCCGCGCGGTGATCCGGCCCGCGTCCCACAGCCGGTGCCCGACGGCCAGCCGGAAGCTGTCCTTCAAGGCACCGGTAGGGGTGCGGAAGCTCGGCGGCTCGCGGTCGCCGGACGTGGGGTCGCTCGCCACCGCGTGTCGGACGTAGGCGTCGGCGACGCGGGGATCGCGCCACTCGGACTCGTCCTCCGACGGGATGCTCGCGTCCCAGGCGCCCAGCAGGCTCGGACCGGTTGTGTGCCGGTACGCGCCGTACCGCGCGTCGTCGAAGTGACCGGGCCGCGCCGGGTCCTCGAACTCCGAACCCCGGCCGAGCACGGGGTGGCCGTCCAGGGCGCCGTACAGGCTGTTGTGGACGACCAGGTTCCCGACCCGGTCGGGGTGCTCGCTCGCGTACCAGCCGACCCAGTGCCCGCCGGTGGCCCAGCCGACGAGGTCGACGCGGTCGTGCCCGGTCGTCGAGCGCAGCCGGTCCACGACCGACGCGATGTCCCGCACCACCTGCTCGCCGGTGACGGCCGGCGGGTTGACGGACGGGGGCGCGTCGAGGGCGGCGGGGCGGTCGGAGGCGCCGTAACCGCGGGCGTCCACGATGAACACCCGGTGGCCCTCCCGCGCGAGGTCGGCGGCCAGTGATCCGCCGGGGACCGGCAGGTCGAACGACGCGACGCCGGGCACCCGGGCCCCGTGCAGCAGCACGACCGGCCGGCCTCGCGCGGGCCCGTCGGGGCGGACCTCGCGCACCCCGAGGTCCCCGTCCTCGCCCCGCACCTTCCAGTCCTCGCGCACCAGGTTCGTCGTCACCATGCGGCCAGGATGTCGCCGGAACGGCCATCTGGTCTGATTGTGCACTGGATCGGGGTCGATTGATTCGGGACAGGTATGGAACTGAAGCACCTGCGCGCTGCCGTCGCGGTCGCGGACCACCTGCACTTCGGCCGGGCCGCCGCCGCGCTCGGCACGGCGCAGCCGCCGTTGAGCCAGACCGTGAAGGCGCTGGAGACCGAGCTGGGCGTGTCGCTGTTCCACCGCGACACCAGGAACGTCGAGCCGACGCGGGCGGGTGAGGCGTTCGTCGCCGACGCCCGCGCCGTGCTGTCCATGGTGGACGGTGCGGCGCGCAGGGCGCGCGCGGCCGGCCGGGGCGAGGTGGGCTCGCTGGCCATCGGCATGGTCGGTTCGTCGGTCCTGCACCCGCTGCCGATGATCATCCGCGAGTTCCGGGCGCGCTACCCGGCCGTCACCCTGTCGTTCACCGTGCTGCCCACCACGTCCCAGGTCGAGCAGCTGCGCACGGCCGCGCTGGACGTCGGCCTGCTGCGCCCGCCGCTGCCCGGTCCCGCCGACGACCTGGAGCTGGTGCCGGTGGCGCGCGAACCGCTGGTCGCCGCGGTGCCGAACGACCACCCGTTGGCACGACGGAAGCGGGTGCACGTGCGCTCGCTCGCCGGCGAGCCGTTCGTCCTGTTCCCGCGCCACCTCGGGCCCGGCCTGCACGACGAGATCACCGCGCTGTGCCGCCGCGGTGGCTTCACCCCGCGGGTCGCGCAGGAAGCCGTGCAGATGGCGACGATCGTGGGTCTGGTCGCGGCCGGGTGCGGCGTGGGCATCGTGCCCGGCTCGACCGCCGCGCAGGCACGGCCGGACGTCGCGTTCCTCCCGCTGAGCCCGGTGGTCCGGTTGGTGGACCTCGCGATCGCGCTGCCCGTCGCCGGGCGTTCGGCGGTCGCGGTCGACTTCACCGCCCTGGCCCGCGACCTCACCCGCGTGCGCTGACGGTGGCCGGGCCCGCG
>NZ_JBFAAX010000407.1:0-5209 GCF_040639995.1 Actinosynnema sp. NPDC023658
CGACGAGGTCCTTGGTGAACCAACCGCGCCGGGTGAGGTGCAGGGACACCCCCGGTCCCAGCAGCTCCTCCATGTTCAGCCGCAGCGCGGACGGGGACAGCTTCGTGGTCAGCGAGCGCAGGTTGTCGAGCTGCTCGGCGGTGTCGGCGGCGTTCACCGCGGTCTTGAGCGGGTGCACGCCCTCCTGGTTCCAGGTGGGCAGGAAGCGCTCGAACCCGGGCAGCTCGCGCAGGGCGGTCTCCACCTGCCGCTGCACCTCGGCGGCCGGCGCGAACGCGCCGACGTCGGCCCTCCCGACGGCCGTGCCCTCGGTGACGTGGGGCAGCTCGAAGCGGGTGTTCCCGGTGCCGGGCTCGGTGAGGCCGGCCGGGGTGCCCGGAGGCACCGGCAGCCCCAGCCTGGCCGCCTCGGGCAGGCTCAGCCGCAGGTACGAGGTGACCGGCACCACGACGTCGGGGCCGGTGGGTGCGCTCACCAGGACGTCGGTGACGACCTTGAAGAGGCCGACGTCCCCGTCGATCTCGACGCCCGTGCGCCGCGTGATCGCGTTCCCCGCGGACGACCCCTCGGTCTCGCGCGACGAGTAGCCGACCGTGACACCCGCGCCGAGCAGCACCGGGTCGGGCATGCCGATCCCGCCGCCCGCCGACGCCCGCAGGTCGAACCCGGTCGCGATGGACGCGCTGGTGCCCGCGTTGTCCACGGCCTGGGGGCGCGAGCGCAGGCGGCCCTCCTCGTCGGCGCCGATGAACCGGGCCTCCTTGAGCACCGCCCTCATCCGCACCGCGCCCGCCCGCCCGCCGTGCCGGCTGGTCAGGTCGGGGGAGGTGACCCAGCCGCCGAGCATCGGGACGAGGTGGTCGCGGATGCCGGTCGGGGACAGGAAGTCGCGCAGCCGCGTGCGGCCGTCGGCGCCCGGACGGGTGATCGACGGGTGGAGCCTCGCCGCCACGTCGGTGAACGCCCGCTCGGTGTCGACGTCGGTGACGGCCTCGGGGAAGACCCGCTCCAGCTTCAGGCCCCAGTCCGGGTCGGTCGGGGCGACGGGTCCGGTTCCGGGGTGGGGCTCGCTCCCGGCGAAGGTGCTCAGGTCGTGCGGCACCTGGAGGGTGACGTCCACGTCCGGGCCCGCCACCACGTCCTGACCGAGCACGCCGCCGATCTCGTCCAGCAGCGTGACGGTGTACCGCACGGGCAGCCGGACCTCGTCCGAGTCGCCGGAGCGCAGCATGGTCTGGTCCGTGATGGCGGTGCCGGCTGCGGTGTAGGTGTGCGGGTGCGCCCGCGGGACCCGACCGATCAGCATCCCGTACGCGCCGACGCCCTGGCTCGCCATGGCCGCGATCGTGAAGTCGCCCGCCGAGCCGCCGTCGGTGACCGTTCCCGCCTGCACCGTGCTGGTCATCCGCGCGTCGGGCATGACCAGGTCCAGCGGGGTGGTCGTCGCGACCCCGTCGAGCGGTCGCTGCTCCAGCGTCGCCTTGACGTGCGCGTCGAACCACCGCTCCCCCACCCGCACCTGGAAGGTGCGGCCCGGGCCGAGCAACGACTCGAACTCCGAGTGCAGGGCTCGCTCCACCTGGTCCACGCCTTCCGGCGGCACGCCGGCGCGCACGGGCAGCAGGCCGACCAGGGCCGCGGTGACCCGCTCCGCGCTCCCGAGCCGGGTGACGGCGACCGGCCCCAGTGCCTGGCTGCTCCGGAAGTACTCCGGCAGGGCGCGTGGGGACGGCGGCGCGTCGGGGGTCTCCGGCTCGCCGGGTGCGGAGGCCTCGGGACCGGGCCCCGGGTCCGGCGCGAGGTCGGGGCGGTCGTCGAGCGGCGGGGCGTCGCCCTCGTCCACCCCGTCCGGCTCGATCGGGGGGTGATCGCGGGTCGTCGCCGGTGCGACGGGGACTTCCAGCGCCGTCCTGGTGTTCTCGATGCCCCACAGGTGCCGCGGTTTGAGGGCCCTGGTCCCGCCCTTCACGCGGGCGGACATCAGACCGCCGTCCTCGAACACGGCGACGGCGTCCGGTTCGACCCGGAACATCCGCGCGTGTTCGCCCTCCCCCCGGTACTGGTCCCTCTCCCCGAAGTTGTGGAGGAGCTCGTGGGCCACCGACTCGCCCTTGATCCTCACCGGCCAGCGGTGCTGGCTCGGCCTGCCGCCGCGGGTGACCCACACGCGGGAGTGCGCGTCGCGGTGCCGGGTGACGAACTCGACGGTGACGTGGAACTGCTCGCCGCCGGGCAGTCGGTACCCCCGGTTGAGGAGCTTCTCCACACCGTCGCGGACCCTGTTCTGCATGGCCAGCAGCTCTTCCGGGGTGGCGTTGACCTTCCCGGGTTCGTTCGCGTCCCTGGCGTCCAGGAACAGCTTGACGGTGAAGTCGCGCACCCGGACGCCGTCGACATCGAAGACGCGCGTGTCGTAGGCGATGGGGATGTGGCCGCGGCGCAGCACCACCGCGTCCGGGCCCAGCTGCGCGTCGGCCATCACGGAGTACGCCGATCCGCGCACGATCCCGGAGACCGGCACGGCGGCCCTCGCGGCGCGGATCTTCCACGAGGGCACCGGGTCGCGCGGGGCGAACCACGGCGCGCTGGGGTCGGTGCGGTACTTCCAGCTCCGGTCGTCCAGCACCTCCCGCTCGGCGGCGGTGCTGGTCGGTCTGGTGGCCGGATCGCCCAGGAGGGGGTCGGGGACCGGGTCGTGGTGCGGCCGGGTGCGCTTGAGGGCCCAGTCCACGAACACGTCCGCGCCGTCCGCGCGACCGCCTTCCACGACCCGGACGTCGAGTTCGGTGAGCCCGGCCAGGACGTCCTTCACCCGGTGCGCGTCCACACCGGAGACCTCCACCGCCGGTGGGAGGTAACCCTGCTCCCGCCGCGTGTGCGCGACGTGGCCGAGGTCCGCGGCCAGCACCTCCACGTCGTCCAGTTGCGCCTCCGTCAAGCCGGTGGCGCCGGGCTGGACGGCGTAGGACCGCTCGGGGGCGATGCGACGGGGCGTGCCGTCCACCTCGAACAGCGAGGACGGCTCCGCAGCGACGCCGAGGTCCAGGGCGATCCCGAGGGCCAGCGACACCGCGCCCCGGTAGTAGCCGGGGACCTCGGCGTTGCGCGCCAGGTCGATCGCCACGAGCGTGGTGAGGTCCGCCAGCGCAGTGGCGGGGATGGCGTCCGGTCGGGCGGTGGTGTGGGCGACGACCTCCCGCGCCTGCTTGAACGCCTTCGCGCGCACCTCCCCGGGCACGTCCTCCAGGACGCCGAGCGATCCGCGGACCCGGTCGGCCAGGGACTCCGGTGTCCACGGTGGGGACGCCTCCACGCCGGGGGTCGACTCCCCGCCGGGCTCCGCCCGCGTGCCGGCCCGCTCGACCGGTGTCCCGGCGTCGTCCAGCCGGGGTGCGACGCCCAGGTCCGCCACGACCTGTCGCACCAACGACCGGACGGCGCCGGGCTCCCGGTGGAGCAGGGCGACGGCGATCACGTCCACCAGGTCGTCGCGCAGCCCTCCTTCCACCGGGACCGCGGCCCCCTGGGCGAGGAGCCAACGCGCCCGCGAGCGAATGTGCGCCACGACCTCGTCCGGGTAGTCCGTCAACCGGTCGCCCGCCTCGACCGCCCCGGCGCGCACGACTCCCGGCGTCCACGGTGCGTCGTCGACTCCGGGGCGGCCGTCCTCCCACTCGGCGGCCGGCGACGCTTCGAGCGCCCCGGGATCTCGCGGAGGCGCTCCCGGCACGCCCATCACATCGGGCTCGACGTGCGAGTAACGGTGCTCGACCTCCGGGGCCGGCGGGTAAGGGCTCTCCAGCGCCCTCATGGCGTCGTAGATCCGCCACGCGTAGCGGGGGACGAACAGCCTGCTCCGGCCGAACCAGGGGTTGTGCATGAGGGCGTAGTCGTTCGCGACCCCGCTGCGTTCCTTGTTCCGCAGGAGGACCCGCCCGGTCGCTTCTTCTTCGGCGTACTCGTCGGCCAGGCCCAGGCTGTGCCCCACCTCGTGCGCGTACACGAAGTACGGGGCGTCCTCGGGCCAGGAGTACTGGCTCGCCCGCTCCCACGGGGGGATGATCCAGACCGTGGCGTGCGCCTCGGCGGGGGTGTCGACGAACTCGACCGTGAGGTGGAACTGCTCGCCGCCGGGCAGTCGGTACCCCTGGTTGAACACCCCGTCCACCCCTTGCAGGGTGCGCTCCCGCACGGTCGCGACCGCCTCCGGCGTCGTCTCCGGGCTCGGGGTGTGGAGGAACAACCGCACCGTGAGGTCGCGCACCGCCTTGCCGCCGACCTCGAACGCGCGGACGTCGTAGTGGATGCCCCCGGCGATCAGGGACAGGGAGACCTCCTCCGGGGTGACCCTGGAAGAGCAGCACGGGGCGGTGTGCTCGCCCCGCACCCATCCGGTGACCGGCACCCGGGCCCTGGCGGCGCGGAGGTCCGCCAACGGGACGGGGTGGTCCGGTTCGAACCACTCCGCGGTCGGCGCGGTCTCGTGGCGCCACCTCTCGTCGGCGTGCACCGAGCGCCGCAGCGGCAGGGCGTAGTCGTCCGCCGCGTCGTCGGTCTCCCGCTCCCTCACCGGCGGCTGCTCCACCGACGCCGCCTTCGGTTCTCCCGCACGCCTCAAGTCCCACCGCACGTGCACGTCGACGCCGTCGCGCTCGTCCTCGACCTCCACCTCGAAGGGGACGTCGGCGGGCAGGAGTCCCCGGACCTGCTCCACCTCGGTCGGGGAGCCGGCCACCAGGACGCGGGGCGGCAGGTAGCCCCGCGCGACCTGCTTCCGGGTGGCCGAGCCCAGGTCTTCCGACCAGGCGCGCGCCGAGGCCAACTGCTCCTCCGTGAGCGAGTCGGCGTCCGCCGGGCGGTTGAGCGCCAGTTCCGGACCGCGGTAGGCGCCGGCGGCGGTCGGGTCGACCAGCGGCGCGAGTCCCCCCGCCACGCCCAGGTCCCGGGCGATCAGGTGGGCCAGCAGCGCGTTCTTCCGGAAGCCGGGGTCGTCCCGCATGCCGTCGGCGACGACGGTGATGAAGTCCGTCAGCACCTCGGGTGCGATCCGCGCGCCGGGCGCGATCACCGAGGTGACGACCGCCTCGGCCTGCCGGAGCAACGCGTCCCGCACCGGGTCCGGCAACGTCGGCTCGGCCGTCCGCTCGCCGGCTTCGAGCCGCAGCAGCTCCGGCGTCCACGGCACCGACCCCGCGTGGGGATCGGGCAC
>NZ_JBFAAX010000408.1:0-5203 GCF_040639995.1 Actinosynnema sp. NPDC023658
GTGGTCCGGCGCCGGGTGGGCTGAGGGACGCGGGCGCCGCGGGTCGAGGACGCCGGCGGGTCGAGGACGCCGGCGGGTCGTGGACGCCGGCGGGTCGAGGACGCCGGCGCAGCGCGGGTGCCGGAGGGCCGCTCCGACACCCGCGCTGCCTCACCGGCTGATCGGTGGCTCACCACAGCCACCCGACGTGGTACCCGTCGGACCGTCCCGATCAGCCCTCGACGTCCCGCATCCGCGCCGCTCGCGCAGCGCCGGACGTGGAACCGCAGCCCGTGCAGCCGCTGTTCTCCCGTGATATCGGTGTGGGATTTCCTCGGTGAGGCTTCGAACGTACGAGAGAAGTCGAGTGAGCGGCAATTCACCGCCCAGGTGCATTTCCCGTAGCGGTTCGTATCCGTTCGAGTCCGATTAACTCAGGAGAGGGACTTCGAGCAGGGTTTCGAGTTCCTCAAGGGTGGATTGCACGGACTGGTGGTGCACACCGACCATTCCGGCGGCGGCGGCACCCCGGACGTTCACCGCGAGGTCGTCCACGAACACGCACTCGCGCGCGGGCAGGCCGAGCCGTTCGGCGGCGAGCAGGTAGATGCGCCGGTCCGGTTTGGCCAGGCCGACCTCGCCGGAGGTGATGACGACGTCGAACACGTCCTCCCAGCCGGCCGGGGGACGCCACAGGAAGTCGGCGTTGGACAGCACGGCGGTGAGGATGCCCCGGTGACGTGCCTGGCGGGTGGCGGTGAGCAGGGGCGGTTCGGGGGCGGTGAGGTCGTCGCCCGGGTCCGTCAGGACGCCGCCGAAGTCGAGAACCAGTCCCCGCACCGTGCCTCCATCGGGTGATCTTGGTACGAAACCCCGGTCGTCCGCCCTCGGTTCAGCATGCCACCTCGCCTCCGCACCCTGTCGTCGTCGAAGCCCGCCACCGCGCAGGACGTCCCGGCCGAACCCCCGGACCCCTCGACCGGGGACCTGGCGCTGGACGCGCGCCACTTCCTGTTCCCGCTGGTGGAAGCCCTGAGCGGTCGTCGACCACCGCGACAGCTGTCGGCCACCTTCGCGCCGCGCGCCCTGACCACCGTGACCGAGGCGGCATCCCCGACCACCCGGACCCGCCTGGGCCGCTACCGCCTGTGCCACGTGACGCCGGACGCGGCGGAACTGGCGGGCACCCTCCACATGCCGACCAAGGTGCGGGCCTTCGCGGCACGCGTCGAACGCCGGGGCTCACGCTGGCACTGCACCGAATTCCACCTCCTCCCCTGACCTGCTCCCGGCTCCCCACCGGACCGACGTGCCCGCCACCTATCCGCCGACCTGAAACACGATTGGGTGACATTGCCCCGAATATGTACGGAAACACTGTTCTCGTACATCGGTTGATGAGACCGAGCCGCGACCACCCCGGAGCCCTCAATCCCCGGCCACGAACTTCCGGGACCACGGACCACGGACCACGGATCCCGGACCCCCGACTACGACCCCCGGCCCGTGAGCCACGCCCCCAGGACCGACCGGCAATCCCGGACCGCCGACCCCCGGCCCTGCGCCGCCGACCCTGCCCCGTGCACCGCAGGCCGACAGCGCGCGGACCGCGGGGCCGCGGCCCTCGCGCCGCAGGATGGCCAGGGCTGCGGCGGAGGCGAGGTGGCGGGCTTGGGCGGGATGTGGCACGTGCGGGGCGCTGCGAGGGCGCTGGACGCCCGGGAGCGGGGCCCGCAGGGGTCGCTGCGGGGGGTGAATGCGAGGAGCGGGGCACCGACTGGTGTCGGGGCCCCGCTCCTCGGGTGACGGCCTTGCGTGCGCGTTACTCGCGCGGGCCCTTGCGCTGGCCCTTGGCCTGGGCGCGAGCCGCGGCGCGGCGTTCCTTGCGGGTGCCGCCGGCTTGGCCGCCGCCCTGCTGGGCGGCGTTGCCGGAGGTCTCGGCGTCACCGCTCTCCGACGGGCCCGAGTAGGTCAGGCCCTGCTGGGCGCGGCCGTCCAGGCCCTTGCCCCGCAGTGCGGGCGGGATGGCGCTGCCGCTCTGGAGCTGCGCCAGGGCGGGGCCGGCGGGGGCCTGGTTGGCGGCTTCCGCCTGCTGCTGGGAGGCAGCGGCGGCGGCTGCGCGGGCCCTCACGCGGCTGCCGGCCAGCGGGCCGCCGTTGGCGATCGACACCTGGACCGGCGGCTCGGCGGCGGGCTCGGGTTCGGCGGCTTCGACCTGCAGGTTGAACAGGAAGCCGACCGTCTCCTCCTTCAGCGCCTCCAACATGCCCCTGAACATGTCGAAGCCCTCCCGCTGGTACTCGATCAGCGGGTCGCGCTGGGCCATCGCCCGCAGGCCGATGCCCTCCTTGAGGTAGTCCATCTCGTACAGGTGCTCGCGCCACTTGCGGTCGAGGACGGAGAGCAGGACGCGGCGCTCCAGCTCGCGCATGGCGCCCGGGCCGACCCGGCCGTCGATGTCCGCCTCGCGCGCCTCGTACGCGGCCAGGGCGTCGGCCTGCAGCTTCGCCTTCAGCCACTCGCGGGTGACGTCGTCGTTCTCGTCCTCGAGCAGCTTCTTGTGGTCGATCGCGATCGGGTACAGCGTCTTGAGCGCCGTCCACAGCTGGTCGAGGTCCCAGTCCTCGGCGTACCCGTCGGCGGTCGCGCCGTCGACGTAGTCCCCGACCACGCTGGTGATCATGTGCTCGACCTGTTCGCGCAGGTCCTCACCGTCGAGCACGCGCCGGCGCTCGGCGTAGATCACCTTGCGCTGCTCGTTCATGACCTCGTCGTACTTGAGGACGTTCTTGCGGATCTCGAAGTTCTGCTGCTCGACCTGCGTCTGCGCGCTGCGGATGGCCCGGGTGACCATCTTGTGCTCGATCGGCACGTCGTCCGGCACCTTCAGCCGCGTCATGACGGTCTCGACCATCGCCGCGTTGAAGCGGCGCATCAGCTCGTCCTTCAGCGACAGGTAGAACCGCGACTCGCCGGGGTCGCCCTGACGACCGGAACGACCGCGCAGCTGGTTGTCGATGCGCCGCGACTCGTGCCGCTCGGTGCCGAGCACGTACAGACCGCCGGCCGCGCGGACCTCCTCGGCCTCCGACTTGACCTCGGCGGTGATCTCCTCGATCAGCTTCGCCCAGGCGGCTTCGTACTCCTCCGGGTTCTCCACCGGGTCGAGGCCGCGTTCGCGCAGCTCGTGGTCAGCGATGATGTCCGGGTTGCCGCCCAGCACGATGTCGGTACCGCGGCCGGCCATGTTGGTGGCCACCGTGACCGCGCCCTTGCGACCGGCCTTGGCGATGATCAGCGCCTCGCGGTCGTGGTGCTTGGCGTTGAGGACCTCGTGCGGGATGCCCTTGCGGACCAGCAGCTTCGACAGGTACTCCGAGCGCTCGACGCTGGTCGTGCCGACCAGCACCGGCTGGCCCTTCTCGTGCCGCTCCGCGATGTCCTCGGCCACCGCCTCGAACTTGGCCTCTTCGGTCTTGTAGACGAGGTCGGACTCGTCGCGGCGCTGCATCGGGCGGTTCGTGGGGATCGGGACCACGCCGAGCTTGTAGGTCTGGTGGAACTCCGCGGCCTCGGTCTCGGCGGTACCGGTCATGCCGCCGAGCTTCTGGTACAGGCGGAAGTAGTTCTGGAGGGTGATCGTGGCGAGGGTCTGGTTCTCCGCCTTGATCTCGACGCCTTCCTTGGCCTCGATCGCCTGGTGCATGCCCTCGTTGTAGCGACGACCCGAGAGCACGCGGCCGGTGAACTCGTCGACGATCATGACCTCACCGTTGCGGACGATGTAGTCCTTGTCCTTGGTGAAGAGCTCCTTGGCCTTGATCGAGTTCTGGAAGTAGCCGACGAGCGGGGTGTTGGTCGAGTCGTACAGGTTGTCGATGCCGAGCTGGTCCTCGACGAACTGCACGCCGGCCTCGGTGACGCCGACGGTGCGCTTGCGCTCGTCCACCTCGTAGTGGGTGTCGCGGCGCATCCGCGTGGCCAGCCGCGCGAACTCGACGTACCAGCGCGACGACTGGTCGGCCGGGCCGGAGATGATCAGCGGCGTGCGGGCCTCGTCGATGAGGATCGAGTCGACCTCGTCGACCAGCGCGAAGAAGTGGCCGCGCTGGACCATCTCGTCACGGCTCCAGGCCATGTTGTCGCGCAGGTAGTCGAAGCCGAACTCGTTGTTCGTGCCGTAGGTGATGTCGGCGTTGTAGGCGACCCGGCGCTGCTCGGGCGTCATCTCCGACAGGATCGCGCCCACGGTGAGGCCGAGGAACCGGTGAATGCGCCCCATCCAGTCGGCGTCGCGCTTGGCCAGGTAGTCGTTGGTCGTGACGACGTGCACGCCCTCGCCCGCGATCGCGTTCAGGTACGCGGGGAGGACGGAGGTCAGCGTCTTGCCCTCACCGGTGCGCATCTCCGCGATCTGGCCGAGGTGCAGCGCGGCGCCGCCCATCAGCTGGACGTCGAAGTGCCGCTGGCCGAGGGTGCGCTTGGCGCCCTCGCGGACGACGGCGAAGGCCTCCGGCAGCAGCTCGTCGAGGCTCTCGCCGTCGGCGTAGCGCTTGCGGAACTCCTCGGTCTTCGCGCGCAGCTCCGCATCGGAGAGGTCGACGACGTCGTCTTCGAGGTTGTTGATGTGCGCTGCGATGTTGCGCAGGCGCTTGAGCATCTTGCCCTCGCCAGCGCGGAGCAGTCGGGACAGCACCATCAGGGTCGACCTCATTACCTCATCGCGACGCGCCCGGGGGACGGGCGCCTTCCACAGGGGCTCACCACGGCCATGGCGAGCCCTTCACCACCGACCATCGTAGGCAAGTCGTGAAGGTGTGTGCACAGACACAGGTAGGAACCGGTGTGGAACGCCCCGTCACACCGCCCAGGGAGGCCTTCCGGGATCCCCTCAAGATCGCCCACAGTCACCACCCGCCACCCCGCACCACCCACTCGGACGCAACGGCCGGGCCCGCCCGCACCGCAACTCCGGACGCGCGTCCGGGGATCTTGCATTTCACCCGATTTCCCTCTCCCATTCCCACGACCGGCCCACCCCGGCCGCCGACTCCCCCCGGTGGCCGGCCGGGCGCTAATCGTGACCACCCCGCTGGATCGGGTCGATCGTTCGCGACTCGTTTTCCGGCGATCGCGCTTTTCGACCGTCGGAAGGGACGCGACGCTCCCGCGCACCGCCGGCCGCGGGGAACGGCGCGGTGGTCGGCGGGGTCGTCGGCGCGGG
>NZ_JBFAAX010000409.1:0-5201 GCF_040639995.1 Actinosynnema sp. NPDC023658
GGCCGGCGCGCGCAGCGCCGAGGTGGTGACGGCGTTCCTCGCGGTGGCCGCGGTCGGCGCCACCTACGTCCCGCTGGACGCGGAGTACCCGGAGCGCAGGCTCGCCCACATGCTCACCGACAGCGGCGCGTCGGTGCTGCTGCACACCGGGGCGGGCCCCCGGTTCGAGTCCTCCGCCGTGCCGGTCGCCATCCCGGCGCCGGGTGCCGGGGCGGCCTACGACGTGGTGGCCTGCTCGCCCGACCTGCCGGTCTACGTGATCTACACGTCCGGGTCGACGGGCTGGCCGAAGGGCGTGGCGATCCCGCACAGCTGCCTGGACGGCATGGCCGAGTGGCAGCGCGGCCACTCGCCGCGGCCCGACCTGCGCACGGCCCAGTTCGCGCCGCTGAACTTCGACGTGTCGTTCCAGGAGGTGCTGGGCACGCTGTGCGGCGGCGGCACGCTGGTGATCGTGCCGGAGGAGCTGCGCCAGGACCCGTTCGAGCTGCTGGACTGGCTGGCCGAGCAGCGGGTGGAGCGGCTGTTCCTGCCGAACGCGGCGCTGACCATGCTGGCCGTGGCCGCGTCCGCCGAGGACTCGCTGGACCACCTGTCGCTGGTCGAGGTCAACACGGCGGGCGAGCAGCTGGTGTGCACGCCGCCGATCCGCGAGCTGTTCGAGCGGCTGCCGGGGTGCCGGCTGACCAACCACTACGGGCAGAGCGAGTCGGCCATGGTCACCTCGCACGTGCTCACCGGGCCGCCGTCGTCGTGGCCCTCGCTGCCGCCGATCGGGGTGCCGCTGCCGGGGTGCGAGCTGCTGGTCGACCCGCTCGACCCGGACGTGCCGGAGGTCGGTGAGCTGCTGGTGGCGGGCCTGCCGCTGTCCCTGGGCTACCTCCACCAGCCGGAGCTCAACGCACGGCGGTACGTGGACGTGCCGCGCACGCCGCACGGTCACACCCGGGCGTTCCGCACCCGTGACCTGGTGCGGGTGGCCGACGGGGTGGTGTGGTTCCTCAGCCGACTCGACCACGACGTGAAGATCCGCGGTTACCGGGTGAACCCGCTGGAGGTGGACGCCTGGCTGCTGGAGCAGCCGGGGGTGGCGTCGGCGGTGTGCGTGGTCGTGGAGGCGGGCGAGGGCGCGCGCAGCCTGCGGGCCGCCGTCACCGCGAAGGCGGGCGTCGAGCTGGACGTGCCGGGCCTGCTCAAGGCGTTGGAGGGCGTGCTGCCGGAGCACGCCGTGCCGCAGTCGATCACCGTGCTGCCGCGGCTGCCGCGCACCCCGAGCGGGAAGGTCGACCGCGAGGCCGTGGCCGGCACCCTCGCCGCGGCGCTCTGACCAGCACGTCGAGGAGGGCCACCCGCTCCGGGTGGCCCTCTGCGCGTCCGGGGGACGGCTAGGACGTGGGCTGCTCGGTCGGGATCTCCTTGACCGACCGGATGCGGGTGCACACGATGTAGACGCCCGAGCTGAGCAGGCCCAGCGAGCCGATGACCAGCGCGGTGGTCGCGTCGAGCACGTTGCCGACCACGCCGCCGAGCAGCGCGCCGAGCGGGCACACGCCCATCACGATCATCCGGATCGAGGCGTTCATCCGGCCCTGGAGGGCGTCCGGCGTGACCGCGGACCGGTAGCTGCGCTGGTTGACGTTGTAGACGATGACCATGACCGCGTCCACGAAGTGCATCACGATGATCAGCACCGCGGCGGGCTTGGGCACCAGCGTGGCGACCGGGACCAGCAGCGACGCGCCGCCCGCGAGGCACTGGGTCACCACCAGCAGCGTGCCCAGCGGCAGCCGCCGCGACACCCAGCCGGAGATCACCGCGCCGACCACGCCGCCCACGCCCGACGAGGACAGGATGAGGCCGATGTAGATGGGCTCCAGCGCGAGCGTGCGGGTGATGAAGATCAGGAACACCGGCTCGATGAAGAACGTGAACAGGTTGAACAGCAGCGCCGTGATCGCGAGCGTCCGCACGACCGGGTTGCCGAAGACGAACCTCAGGCCCTCACCGACCTCGCGCCAGAAGTCCGGCTTGCGGGCGTCGGGCTGCTCCTCGTCGTCCTCGTCCTCGGGCTCCGCGTCCGGGTTCACGCTGATGCGCCGGGTGAACACCGCGGACAGCGCGTACGCCACCGTGTTGAACAGCAGCGCGAACGGCGCGGTGAGCACCTGCACCAGCGCGCCGCCCACCGCCTCGCCCGCCATGCGGGAGGCGTTGTTGCTGATCTCCAGCTTGCTGTTGCCGTCGACGAGGTCGCGCCTGCTCACCACGGCGGGCAGGAACGAGGCGCTGCCGATGTCCGCGATCACCGTGCCCACGCCGATGAGCACCGCGATGACCAGCAGGAACGTCATGCTGAGCAGGTCGAGCGCGGCGGCCAGCGGCACGAACAGCAGCAGCACGCCGCGCCCGAGGTCGGCGGCCACGATCACCGGCCGCTTGGGCAGCCGGTCCAGCCACACGCCCGCGAACAGGCTCACCACCACGTAGGGCAGGAACGAGACGGCGGACAGCACGCCCATCTCCAGCACGCTGGCGTTCAGGGTGAGCGCCGCGAGCAACGGGATCACGCCGGCGGTGATCTCGGCCGCGAACATCGACAGGGTCTGCCCGAACCACAGGTTTCGGAAATTCGCCTGCCGGAACAAACTGCCGGGCTGGCCATTCATCACGTGTGCCTTCCGGGAGGAAACCGGGTACCGGGACCCTGGTCGCGTCGGAACTCGTCGACCCAGAATTCGAACGCCGGATCGGTCGACCCAACATAGTCGGCCAAGCCGTTCAGGTCTTCGGCGGCGTCGGGTTCCGGTTCGGTCCGCAATTGCGGCATCTGCGTCATCAGGTACATCGCACCATCGGTGTAACCGGCCCGCGCCCACTTGTTCCAGGCGGCGTCGCGGTCCGCTTCCTGATCCGCGAACAGGCGTTCACGGCGGATGCGCGGTGGACGGGCCGCGGCGTCGGGGTCGGGGCGCAGCGCGATGCGCCTGCCCAGCACGTAGGCCACGCCGATGCCCTTGCGCAGGCAGAACGTGAGCGCCTCGGCGGCGGTGTCGGCTATCGGCTCGCCGCGGTCGTTCAGCGAGGTGTTGCACAGCACCGGCACGCCGGTCGCGTCGTGGAACGCCCGCAGCGCCCGCTCCAGCAGCGGGTTGTCGGCGGCGGTCACGGTCTGGTGCCGGGCCGTGCCGTCCAGGTGCAGGATCGCGGGCACCCGGTCGCGCACCTCCGGCCGCACCGCGACCGCCTCGAGCATGAACGGCGACGGGCGGGCCGCGGCGAACCACTCCCCCGCGTGCTCGGCCAGCACGACCGGCGCGACGGGCCGCCACCACTGGCGCTGCTTGTGCTCGTTGAGCAGCTGCTTGGTCTTCATCGACCGGGGGTCGCCCAGCAGGCTGCGGTGGCACAGGGCGCGCGGCCCGATCTCGGCCTCGCCGTCCACCCAGGCCAGCGGCGCCTTGGTCACGTCCACGACGAACCGGTCGGGCGAGAAGTCGGAGACGTCCTCGATCCACGGCGCGAACTCGGCCAGCGCCTCGTCCAGGTCGGTGACCGGCACGCCGTGGTAGGCGGTGCCCAGGCGGTGCCGGGCCGGACCGGACGCGCCGGCGTCGAACGCGCCGGTGGCGTAGAACCCGAGCAGGCCGAGGCCGTAGGACTGGCCGGAGTCGTTGGCGCAGGGCGGGGTGAGCAGGCCGCGGAACCCGAACCGGTCGAGCAGCGCGGTGTTGGTCGGGCAGTTGAGCGCGTAGCCGCCGCTCATCGACAGGTGCGCGGTCGTCGGGTCGACGCCCGCGAGGTCGCACAGCCTGCGCACGTTGCGCGCCGCGATCAGCTCGCACGCCTCCTGCACGACCTTCATCACCGCGCTCTGGAGGTTCTCCTCCTCGGTGAAGTCCGGGTCGGGTTCCTGGTGGGCGAGCTGGTCGCGAGCCGCCTCCACGATCGACGCGACGAACGGCACCGCCTCGGACACCGGGTGCACCCGGCCGCCGCGGAGGTCGAGCCCGGTGACCCGGTCGACGTCGAACGCGATCGTGTTGGTGGACGCCGACGCGAGTGCCATCAACGTGCCGGGTTCCTTGCCGAACAGCTGCTCGGCCGCTGAGTACAGCGGCGCGGGCGACTCCACGGGCGCGTAGGTGACGCGACCCCGTTGCGACACCGCACCGGCGTACCAGTACGGCTTGGTGTCGTGCTCCAGCACGAAGTCCGGCGCGGCGTCCACGGCCATCGCGACGATCGTGCCGTTGGCGAAGACGTCGCTGTCCATCAGCAGTCCGCTGAACAGGTGGGCCAGCGAGTGCACGGCGTACTCCTCGGCGCCGGGCGGGATCGGCACGTCCCGCGCGGCGGGCAGGCCGGGTGTGCCCCACGTGGTGCCGATGTCGGCGAGCGTGAGCCCTTCCCCGGCGAGCAGCTCGGTCAGCACGGCCTCCGCGCGCTGCGGGGTGTAGAGCGGCCAGTAGTGGTGCTTCTGCCCGCTGAACCTCTCCAACTCCCACAACCGCACCAGTTCCACGTCGGTCGCGGTGCGCCGCCACAGGCTGATGTTCTGGTCGTGCCGGGGTTGCAGCACGGCGAGCGGGCCCGGCGGGGTCAGGTAGCAGCTCAGGACGTACTCGGTCACCCCCGTCCCCCCGTCCGCGCGGCGAGCGCCTCGGTCATGGTCCGGTCCATCTCGGTGACGAGGTGGTCGGGGGCGGCGAGGAACTCGTGGTGCCCGCCCGCCAGCACGGGTGCGGAGAACAGCCCGTCGGGGGCGTACTCGCGCCAGCCGCCCATCTGCTCCGGCCGGATCTCCACGTCGTCGGCCCACCCCACGGCGCAGATCGCGGACGGCAGCGTGATCGGCTCGTCGAGCCGGTAGCGCTGGTTGGCCGTGATGTCGGCGCGCAGCACCCCCAGTCCCAGGTCGATCATGTCCGGGTCCGGGTCGCCGCCCATCGCCCGGGTCAGCCCGGCCAGCTCGACGCCCAGCTCGGCGTCGGTCATGGACAGGAACCGCCCGTACGGACCGTCGTGCGGCGCGACCTGCGAGGACAGGAACAGCACGGTCGGCGCCGGTCCCCCGGTCTCGCGCAGCCGCACGGCCGTGGCGAACGCGGCGAGCGCGCCGCCGCAGTGCCCGAAGAACGCGAACGGCCGGTCCAGGTACGGCAGCAGCTGCGGCACGGCGGCCTCGGCCAGGTCGGCGTACC
>NZ_JBFAAX010000410.1:0-5183 GCF_040639995.1 Actinosynnema sp. NPDC023658
GAGGGTGATCACGATCTCCGCCCGGGCGAACACGTTGCCCACGCACTGACGCGCGCCCGCCGCGAACGGGATGAACGCGCCGCGCGGGACCTCGGCCCGCGCCCTGCAGCAGCTCGGCGTGCGGTACTCGTGGGGCGGCGGCAACTACGACGGCCCGACCGTCGGCATCCGGGACGGCGGCGTCGGTGACCAGCACGGCGACTACTACAACGTCGGCTTCGACTGCTCCGGCCTGATGATGTACGCGTTCGCGGGCGCCGGCGTCTACCTGCCGCACTACAGCGGCTACCAGTACAACGCCGGCCGCAAGGTGCCGCTCACCCAGGCGCAGCGCGGCGACATGCTGTTCTGGGGTCCCGGCGGCGGCACCCACGTCGCGCTCTACCTCGGCGGCGGCATGATGGTCGAGGCGCCGTTCTCCGGCTCGCAGGTCCGCGTGGCGCCGGTCCGGTACAGCGGGATCATGCCGTACGCCACGCGCGTGCTCTGACCCCGGCGGCTCAGCCGCGGTCTCCGACGGGGTCCAGGCGGAGCGCCCGGACCTCCTCGCGCAGCGCCCGGACCTCGTTCAGCAGCCGGTCGTCCGGCGCGCTCGCCGGCGGGGCCGACTCGGACTCCATCGCGCTGCACACGACCGCGATGAACAGGTTCAGCATGGTGAACGTGCCGACCAGCAGGTAGACCAGGAAGAAGAGCCACGCGAGCGGCTGGGCGACCATCAGGTCCCGCATCACGTCCGACCAGCCGTCGCCGGTGGTGATCTGGAACAGCGTGAGGATGGTCGACCCGAGGTCCGCGAACCGGGCGTCACCACTGGCGCGGAACAGGTTGATGGCGACCACGCTGCCGACGTACAGCATCAGCACGAGCAGCCCGGACAGCGACAGCAGGCCGGGGATCGACCTCACCAGCGCCGTCACCACGCGGCGCATGCTCGGCACCATCGACACCAGTCGCAGCACGCGCAGGATGCGCAGGGCCCGCACCACCGACAGCGGTCCGGCGGCGGGCAGCAGCGAGACGCCGATGACGACGAAGTCGAAGCAGTTCCACGGGTCGCGGAAGAACCGGGCGCGGTGCGCGAAGAGCCGCGCGGCCAGCTCGACGACGAAGAACACCAGGGCCGCGTGGTCCAGCGCGTCGAACAAGCCGCCGTAGGCCGCGACCAGTGCCGTCGACGTCTCGCAGCCCAGGGTGATCGCGTTGACCACGATCACCGCGATGACCACCCGCTGGAAGCGCCTGCCGTCCACGAGAACGCGGACGCGGTCGCGCAATGCCATGCCGAACTCCTCTTCGCACGCGTGGGGGTTCTGCTCGATCGAGCACCGCCCCATCGGCGCGCGCCGCGCGCGGCTTGAGGGAATTCACCTGGTCGAGCGGAAGAAGTCCGATTTAGCGCGGGTGTAGTCGTCGTAGTCGTCATCGGCGGCGTGTCCCCGGGCCGCACGCTCCTTCGCGGCCTCATAGGCGTTCCGCAGGGCCGGATCGGCGCGCAACCGGTCGCGGAAGCGGATCGTCGCCTCGTGCCACGGGCTGCCGAGCCGCCGCACGTGCAGGATCGCGGGCTCCACCGGGTCGGGACGCACGTAGAGCCGCTTGCGGTACAGCTCGGCCGGGACCGCCGGGTCGGTGTGCCAGTCGCGGTCCACGCCGGGGGAGTCGGGGCGGGCGCCCGTCGCGGGGCGGAAACCGAGCGCGGCCACCGCGCGGTCGAACGCCGGGTCGCGGTCGGGCAGCGCGGTCACGCCGAGCTGGAGGTCGACGAAGCGCTTGGCGCGCAACCCGGTCACGGCGGTCGAGCCGATGTGCTCGTAGGTCCACGACGGCCGGTCGAGGTGTGCGCGCAGCCGGTCGAGCAGGCGTCGTGCGGCGACGGGCAGCGTCGGGTCGTGGTCCTCCAGGACGGGCGGGGTGCGCGGCGGTGGGTCGATCCCGGCGAACCGGCGTGCGAACGGCGCGATCCGGTCGGACCACAGCGCGTCCACCTGCTCCCGGTCGGCCACCACGGCGTCGGCGCGTCCGTCCTCGGTGTCGCTCACGACGAGCGCGGCCGGTCCGGATCCGTCGATCACCGCGAGCAGGCCGGCCGCGTCCAGCGCCCGCAACCGGTCCGCGATGTCCGATCCGGACACCACGTGGACGCGCAACCGTTGCTCGCTCATGCGTCCATCATGGCGCGGGTCCGCATGGCCGGGGTGAACGGTTCTCCGCGGCGTCGAGCACACCCCCACCGATCCACGGCCGGGGCACAATCGGGTCGGGCGTCCACCGGGTTTCCGCCCGTTGTCTCGTTTGGTTCCGTCCACACAGGACTGCGGGTTAATATGAACCCCTATTCGGTGCGATCTCGGAAAACGCCACCCGCGAATTGCGGACGAATGGTCTTGATCACCCGAATGCGCGGCTCGGATTCGGTAACGTCGGTGGTTCAGGGAGGAAGTCAAGTCCAGGGGGGACCATGACGGCCGGCCGCTTGATTCTCGACGACGGCGAATCGACCTGCGACAGACGCGGCACGGGGGACCGCCGGTGCGCGCTGCTCGCACCGGACGAGTTCGACCGCGCCCTGCCGCGCTTCCCCAGCGCGTCGCGATGAACGGCGGCTTCCACCAGGCGGTGCTCGAACGGGCCGACGCCGCCGTGCTGGTGGTCGATCCGCACGACCTGGGCGTCCGGTGGGCGTCCCCGGCGGCCCGGAGGCTGTTCGGCGGCGCCTCCGGCCTGCTGCCCGACCTGGTGGCGTCCGCCGACGCGGCGGCGGTCGGCACGTTCCTCCAGGCGGCGGGCGGCACGGGCGCGTCGCGGTGCACGTGCGCGGTGCCGGTGGAGGGGTCGGTGCACCGGCGCGTCGACCTGGTCGCCCGGGACCTGAGCTCGGACCCGGACGTGCGCGGCCTGGTGGTGGTGGCGCTCGACGTCACGGGCTGGGCGGAGACGGCGTACGAGCTGGGCAGCAGGCTGAACACCGACGCGTTGACGGGCCTGGCGAACCGCACCGGCTTCCTGCCCCGGCTGGAGCAGGCCGTGCGCGGTGCGTCGGGGCCGGTGCTGGTGTTCCTGGACCTCGACCAGTTCAAGGACGTCAACGACCGCCACGGGCACGCCGCGGGTGACCACGTGCTGCGCCTGGTCGCGTCCAGGCTGGTCGAAGTGGTGTCCGGTCGCGGCACGGCGGCCCGGCTCGGCGGCGACGAGTTCGCCGTGCTGCTCGACGAGCTGGACGAGCGGCAGGCGGTGGCCGCGGTGCGCGAGGTGCTGACCGTGCTCGCCGAGCCGGTCGCGCTGGGGGAGGACGTGATCCGGGTGTCGGTGTCGGCGGGCATCACGTTCGTCCGGCCGGGGCACGGCGCGGAGGACCTGCTGCACCAGGCGGACCTGGCGATGTACCGGGCGAAGACCCTCGGCCCGGTCGGCGTCGCCGTCTACGACGAGGACCTGGAGGACTGGGCGCTCGCGCGCAAGCACCAGGTCGACCGGCTGGCCGAGCGGCTGGAGGAGCTGCACGCGGAGAACCGGGCGCTGGCCGACGCGGCGACCACCGACCAGCGGACGGGCCTGCCGAACGCGGCGACGTTCGACGCCGACCACGCGCGCCGCAACCGCGTGGGCGAGCCGTACAGCCTGCTGCTGGTCGACATCGACCGCTTCCACAGCTACAACACGCTCTACCGCTACCTGGCCGGGCACGAGGCGTTGCGCGAGGTCGGCCAGGCCATCGCCCGCACCGCCCGCTCCGGCGACCGGGCGTACCGGTACGGGGGCGAGGAGTTCACCGTGCTGCTGCCGGACACGCGGCTGGACGGCGCGCTGGCCGCGGGCGAGCGGGTCAGGTGCGCGGTCGAACGGCTCGGCCTGGAGCACCGGGGCAACCCCGGCGGGGTGGTCACGGTGTCGATCGGCGCGGTGGAGGTCGTGCCCGGCGCGTCGGTCACCGACGCGGTGGAGGAGGCCAGCGTGGCGGTGCTGCAGGCCAAGGACGCGGGCCGCAACCGGGTGGTCGGTCGACGTGCGGGCGGCTGAGGTCGGGCGTGACGGGCGGTGTCGGTGTCCCCGGCGCACCCGCACGGCACTCTCTGTAGTTCATTAGCCTCGTTAACGACTACTGACGGTAGGTGACACAGGTACTTCCATTGCGAATGAATCAAGTTGCCTGGACCGCTCTGGTGAACGTGATCACACGCAGTTAGGAAAGGGCGTGGATCACGACTCGATGCAGCACTTCTCCGCCGGCCTCTCCACGCTCCTGCTCGCCTACGTCGTCTCCGTCATCGGCTCCCTGATCGGCCTGGCCTGCATGGCGCGCGCCAGGGCCGAGCCGACCCGTGCCACCAAGGTGCGCTGGACCGCGTTCGGCGCAGTCGCCATCGGCGGGGTCGCCATCTGGCTCATGCACTTCATCGCCATGCTCGGCTTCGACGTCCCCGGCGTCCCGATCAAGTACTCCGTGCCGCTCACCGCGTTGTCCGCGGTGGTGGCGATCGCGGTGGTCGGGCTCGGCCTCTCGCTGGTCACGCTCATCCGGTTCACCGCGGTGCGGCTGCTCGTCGCGGGCACCCTGGCCGGGCTCGGCGTGGCGGTCATGCACTACGTGGGCATGTCCGCGATCCGGTTCCGGGGCGACCTGTCCTACGACCCGCGACTGGTGGCGCTGTCGTTCGTGGTCGCGGTGGTCGCGGCCACCGCCGCGTTCTGGTTCACCCTGGTCGTCGAGGCCGCCGCGGCCCGGCTCGCGGCGGGCCTGATCATGGGGGTGGCGGTCACCGGCATGCACTACACCGGCATGGCGGCGGTGCGCGTCACCACCGACCCGGCGGTGGCCGCGCCGCAGGGCACCACCGCGTTCGACCTGGTGTTCCCGGTCTTCGTGCTGAGCGCGCTGGTGGTGGCGGCACTGCTGTGGATGCTGTTCACCGCCGATGACGACGACGTGCCGGGCGGGATCGCCTGACCCGCGGCTACCGTGGGGCCGTGCCCGAGTCTCCCGGAGCCGGCCCGTCGTGGGCCGCGGTCGTCCTCGCGGGCGGTCGGGGCAGCAGGCTGGGCGGCGTCGACAAGGCCTCCCTCGTGGTCGACGGCCGCACGCTGCTCGACCACGTGCTGGACGCGGTCGCGGCGGCACGGCAGGTCATCGTCGTGGGGCCGCGCAAGGACGACGTCACCGGCGTGACGTGGGCGCGGGA
>NZ_JBFAAX010000411.1:0-5177 GCF_040639995.1 Actinosynnema sp. NPDC023658
TGCAGCGGGATGGGGGTGGAGCCGGTGACGTGGCCGACGCGGTGCTCGTCCGCGCGCCGCACGTCCACCACGACCGGCGGGTCGGCCCGGTCGGCGGGGGTGCTCCGGGCGACCAGGTCGGACCACGTGGCGCGGGGGTAGGCGACCACCGGGTGACCGGGGACGAGGCCGTCCGCCGGATCACCGATCGCCGCGTCCGGGCCGTCGACCCCGATCCGGCACAGGTCGCGGATCGCCTCGCGCACGGCGTCCTCGGACCCGACCAGCGTGACCCGCTCGTCCCGCGGCAGCAGCCAGCCGAGGTAGGTGGTGAAGCTCGGGCCGTGCTCGAAGCCCACCGTGCCGGACAGGTGCCCGGCCGCGAACGCGACCCGGTCGCGCAGGTCCACCACCCACTCGCCGCGCCCGATCCGGGCCGCCACCTCGTCGGCGCGCAGCGGCTCGGGCACCGCCAGGTCCGGTGCGCCCGGTCCGCTCCGGTTCAGCGGGGCCATGTGCGAGTAGTACGACGGGTGCTCGGTGAGGTTCTCGATCAGGGTCCGCACGAAGTGCTGCTCGTCGTCGTCGGTGAGCACGTGGTTGGACCGCCGCTGCTCCGCGATGGTGGACGCGTCGGCCACGACCGCGGGCCCCGACGAGCAGAAGCTGCCGAACCCGTGCGTCGGGTGGAGGGTGGCGTGGTCGCCCGCGCGGTCGGCCAGCGCACGGGCCGAGCGGTACTGGGCGCGGGTCAGGTCGGTGGTCATCCCGGGCGCGACGAGGTCGGTCCGCCCGACCGAGCCGAACAGCAGGTTGCCGCCGGAGAACACGGCCCGCCGCCCGTCGTGCTCGACCAGGTAGGCCAGGTGGTGCTCGGTGTGGCCGGGGGTCGCCACCGCGGTGACGGTCATCGCGCCGACCGCGAACTCGTCGCCGGGCCGGACCGGGTGCCGCGCGAACGCCACGTCCTCGGCGGCGGCCACCAGGTACTCGGCGTCGTGCCGGCGGGCCAGCGCCAGGCCGCCGGTGACGTAGTCGTTGTGCACGTGGGTCTCCGCGACGTGCGTGATCCGGACGCCCAGCCGCACGGCCAGGGCCTCCACCCGGTCGAAGTCGCGCTGGGGGTCCACCACCAGGGCCGCCTCGCCGTCGTGCACGAGGTAGCCGCGGTCGCCCAGTGCCTCGGTGTTGATCGTCTCGACGTCCACACCCACCTCCGTCATTTGTCCGTACATTAGGTCGGACCAGGGTGGAGCTGCAACGCACGAGCGGGTCAGGCGGCGAATTTCCGGGCATCCGACCTGGTCAGCGGCTTCGAGTGGCCTTCGCCTCGGTCGTCACGGCGTAGCGGTCGCCGCGCACCATCGTGTGCCGCCACTCCACCGGCCTGCCCTGGGCCCGGCCGAGCCGGTGGATCGACAGGCACGCCACGTCCGGCCCGCAGCGCAGCAGGGACCGCTCGGCGGCGGTCGGCACGACGGCCTTGATCGTCTCCCGGCTGTGGTCGAGCCGGATCCCGGTGCGCTCGGTCAGCACCGAGTACAGGCTGGTGCGGGTGAAGTCGGCGGCGAGCAGCGGTGCGGCCAGGTCCGCCGGCAGCCACACCCGGTCGATGGCCAACGGCTCGCCACCGGCCAGCCGCAGCCGCTCCAGGTGCACCAGCGGCGTGGAGCCCTCCAGGCCGAGCTGGTCCGCGATCACGCCGTCCGCCCGCACGTCGAGCACCCGCACCACGCTGCGCTGCTCCAGCCCGGCCGCCTCCACCGAGGCGAACAGGCTGTAGAGGGTGTCCAGCGGCTGCTCCACGTCCGCCGCCGCGCTCACCCTGGGCTGGCGCCCGCGCTCGGCCACCACCACCCCGTCCGCCCGCAGCTGGTGCAACGCCTGGCGGACGGTGTGCCGGCTGACGCGATAGTCGTCCACCAGCGCCAGCTCGCCGGGGAAGCCGCGGTCGAACTCCCCGGAGCGCAGCCGGGCCACCAGGTCGTCCTGGAGCTGCCGCCACAGCGGCGCGCGACCGGCCCGGTCGAGTGCGCGTGCGGCCATCGGCACCTCCCTCGCCCACCGTGCGTCCCGGCACAAATGTACGGACCGCGTGCCGCCGCCGCCGTGCTCACCGCGGTCGGGACGGCGGTGGGACGGCGACGGGCGGGCGTGCCGGTGGCACACCCGCCCGTCACCCCGCCGGGGCGGACCGCTAGCCGGTGATCTTGTACGCCCGGATCACGGTGTGCTCGAACGTGTTGCCGTCGCTGTCCGAGCCGGAGGCGCGCAGCGACGCGTAACCGGGTGTGGCGGGCTGCCGGATCAACGCGGCGCCGCCCGCGACCGGCACCCGCCGCCACGACTTGCCGTCGTCGAACGACACCTCGACCCGCACGACGCCCACCTCGGCGTTGTCCGCGCCGTCCTGCTGCTCCACGGTCAGCGGCACGCTCAGCAGCCGGCCGGCGGGCGTGCCGCCGGTGGCGTCGAGCTCCGGGGTGAACCGGACCACGGACATCGGCACCCGACGACCGGGACCGTCCGGCTGCGGGTTCGCGCGGAACGTCCACGCGCCGCTGACCCGGGTGGACAGCTCGTTGGCCGCCGGGTCGCGGACGAGCTCGTGCTCCACCCGGAAGCCCGCCTCGCCCGGCGGCACGGTGAACTCACCCCACTGGTCCCGGACCTGGCCGACCAGCCGCCCGTCCCGGTACACCGAGGTGCGCGCCGACTCGTAGCTGCCGCGACCGAGGTTGTGGTCGCGGTCGTTGATCAGCGGCACCTGGGCCGTCACCCGGTCCCGGTCCACGCCGAGGTAGGTCGCGGAGTACCCGGACAGGCCCGGCCCGAGCACCGGGAACAGGAACCGCTCCGCGTAGCTGCCGTCCGACCGGTAGGTGCGGTTGAACGTCGAGTAGTCGGCCTCGGTGCGGTACTGCGGCGACAGCCGCTGGTAGCCCCAGCTCCAGGTCAGCTCGTCGGTCGTGATGCGGTCGACCACCGTGCCGCCGGCGGGCACGGGCAGCAGCACGGACCAGCCGCCCGAGCCGTCCGGCGGGCTCGCGTTGCCGCTGTGCAGGTGCTGGCGGTCGGCCGGGCCGGGGGCGAAGGTGGTCCGCACCTCGCCCAGCTCCTCCACGGTCGGCGCGCGGGTGAAGCCGGTGGGCGTCACACCCCGCTCGACCCAGCGGAACCGGTAGTGCGTCGGCACCCCGTCGACCGGCGGGCTCTGGAACTGCGCGCCGATCGACACGGTGAGCTGGTCGTCGGGCAGCGGCGGCCCGACCTGGCCGAGCGTCATGTCACCGAACCCGGACAGGAACGCCGTGTTGAGCACGACGCGCCTGCCGTTGAAGGTCCGGGAGACGTTGATGTCCCCGATCATCGGGTTCGCGGTCGGGTCCGGCGCGGTGACCCGCAGCGGCCCGCCCACGCGGGCGTCGAAGACGAACCGGGTGTGGTCGGCGTCGACGGTCAGGCTCGGCCGCGTGAGCACGGTCGCGCGGGTGCCCGTGCGGATGAACGCGCGCGACAGGTACTCGCCCCTGGGCACGCGCGCGGTGACGACGCCGTTGGCCCCGTACAGGTCGGTGTAGACGTCGTTGTCCATGCCGACCAGCGCGGTCGTGTGGTCCGAGGCGGGGTTGCCGTCCGCGTCGAGGTGCTCGATCGTCACGTCGTAGCTCTCGACCTCCCGGGCGAGGCTGACCGGCGTGCGCGTGGGCCCGCCGACCACGACGCCAGAGTAGACGCCGTCGAGGCTGCCGACCCGGGTGTCCGCGGTGACCGCGACGGCGGTCGCGCCGCCGGCGGGGACGGTGACGCGCGCCGGGTCCACGGTGACCAGGCCCGCGGGCGCGGCCCGGCCGTCCGGTCCGCGCAGCTCGACGACGAGGTCGAAGGTGATCGGCTGCGGGCCGCTGTTGCGGTAGGTGACGGTCTTGGTGACCGGGGCGTCGTCCTGGTGCGGCCACGACTGCTCGGCGAACGTGACGCTCACCGGGTCGGAGCCCACCGTGGCGGTGATCGCGCGGGTGAGGTCGACGCGGCCGGTGCCCTGCTCGAACACGGTCAGGTCGGGGTTCGGCTTGGCGGAGGCCATGAGCGCGGCCTTGAGCTGGGCGCCGGTCCAGTCCGGGTGCTGCTGGGCGAGCAGCGCCGCCGCTCCGGCGACGTGCGGGGTGGCCATCGAGGTGCCCGACAGCGAGACGTGCCGCTTGCCGACGGGCGTGCCGATGATGCCCTTGGCGGCCTTCGCGGCGACGATGTTCAGGCCGGGGGCGGTGATGTCCGGCTTCACCGCGCCGTCGCCGTTGCGGGGACCGCGGCTGGAGAAGTAGGCGAGGTCGTCGTCGTACCGGACCGCGCCCACGGTGAGCGCGGAGTCCGCGCTGCCGGGCGAGTCGATCGTCCTCGCCCGCCCCGAGTTGCCCGCCGCGACGACGAACAGGGTGCCGGTCTTCTCCGACAGCAGGTTCACCGCCTCCTCCAGCGGGTCGACGCCGGGGGAGTCGTAGCCGCCGAGGCTGAGGTTGACCACGTCGGCGCCCTCGTCGACCGCCCACTGCATCCCGGCCATGATCCAGGACTCCGGGCAGCCGCCGTTGCTGCACACCTTGCCGTCGAGGATGCGGGCGTCGGGCGCGCCGCTGGCGATGGTGGCGGCGACGTGCGTGCCGTGGCCGTCGAGGTCGGTGCTGTCGGGCGCGTCGGTGAAGTTGCGCTCGGCCACCTCCTTGCCCCTCAGGTCGGGGTGCTCGCCGTCGACGCCGCCGTCGAGCACGGCGACCCGGACGCCCTTGCCGGTGTAACCGGCCCGCCACGCGGTCGGTGCGCCGATCTGGGGCACCGAGCGGTCGAGGCTGGGACGGAGCAGGGCGTCGAGCCACACCTTCGTCACGCCGGGGTCGGCCAGCAGGTCCCGGAACGCGGCGCCGACGTCGGCCTTGGGCGCTTGCGCGGCCACGGCGCCGGCGGGCAGCGCGCGGGTGGCGCGCAGTCCGGCGCTCGGCGTGCCGGTGACGATGAGCGGGACGTGGTCGCTGCGGGCGTCGTCGTACCCGGCCTCGACCAGGCCGGTCACGTCGAACAGCCGCGGGTCGAGCCTGCCCGCGGCGATGCCCTTGACGGCGTCGTCCGGGACGACGTGCAGCCGCCCGTCCCGGTAGGAGGTGTGGAAGGTCATCGCCTCGCGGCCGGGACCGGGGCGGAAC
>NZ_JBFAAX010000412.1:0-5168 GCF_040639995.1 Actinosynnema sp. NPDC023658
CCGACCACGACCACCCCGACCTGGCCGCCGTGATCCGGGAGGCCCGGTTGCGCGGCGCGGGGATCGTGCTCGGCCCGCTGGAACCGCTCGTGCCCGAACGGACGCGGTCGCTGCGCGAGCTGGTCGGTCTGGCCGGTGACGTGCCGGTCGTCCTGCACAGCAAGCAGCACTGGGACCCGAAGTGGACCGCGCGGCCCGTGGTGTCGGTGCCGGTGCCGTCGCCGCTGCCCGCCGAACGGGCGGCGTGGTGGACGCGCGCGTTCGGCGGCGAACCCGCGTTCCTGCCCGACCTGGCCGGCTACCGGCTGGGTGCCGAGGAGGTCGACCGGGCGGCGGCCGTGGCCACGCGCCTGGCCGTCGTGGAGGGGCGGCCGGTCGGGCTGGAGCACGTGCGGGCCGGGGTGCGGGCGCAGAACGGCGCCGGGCTGGACCGCCTGGCCAGGCGGATCGTGCCCGCGGTGGGCTGGGACGACGTGGTGCTGCCCGCGCAGACCCGCAACCAGCTCGCGGAGCTGGTCGTGCGGGCCCGGCACCGCGAACGCGTGCTGGGTGAGTGGCGGATGCGCCCCGGCGGCGGACGCGGTCGCGGCGTGGTCGCGTTGTTCGCGGGCGAGTCCGGCACCGGCAAGACCATGTCCGCCGAGGTCGTGGCCGCCGAGATCGGCATGGACCTGTACGTGGTCGACCTGTCGACGGTGGTGGACAAGTACGTCGGTGAGACGGAGAAGAACCTGGAACGGATCTTCACCGAGGCCGCGGGCGTGCACGGCGTGCTGCTGTTCGACGAGGCCGACGCCGTGTTCGGCAAGCGGTCGGAGGTGCAGAGCGCGCACGACCGGTACGCCAACGTCGAGTCCGCCTACCTGTTGCAGCGCATGGAGTCCTTCGACGGCATCGCCGTGCTCACCACCAACCTGCGGTCCAACGTGGACGACGCGTTCACCCGGCGGATCGACGTCATCGCGGACTTCCCGGTGCCCGACGCCGAGCAGCGCCTCGCCCTGTGGGACCGCTGCCTGGGGCCCGCGCTGCCCCGTGCCGACGACCTGGACCTGCCGTTCTGCGCGGAGCGCTTCGAGCTGGCCGGTGGCTCGATCCGCGCGTGCGCGGTGACCGCGGCCTACCGCGCCGCCGCCGCCGATCGGTCCGTGGGCATGGCCGACGTGGTGACGGCCGTGCACCTGGAGTACCGCAAGCTCGGCCGACTGGTGCTGGAGAGCGAGTTCGGGCGCTGGTTCGACGAGGTGCGCTGAACGCGGCACGACCCCCGTCCCGGTCCGACGCCCTCCGCCGGCGCCTCGGCCCGCGCCGGCCGGTGCACGGTCAAGGCGTGCGCCTGATCGGGCAACTCGGCCCGGGGGAGCACCTTCGGGCATCGGCACTGCCCTCATCGGTGGCCCGCCGGCCCTGTCCGCGCGTGATCCGCCGCAGCAGGCTGTGCGGTGCCCGCCGGCACGCGAGCGCGTGCCGAGGAGCGGGGTCGGGCACTGCCCGGCGATGTCGAGTCGATCCACCGTCCCGACGGGGAGGTTCCATGCACGGCCATGACGACGATCGCGCCCGTGGCGACAGGACGCGCCGCCGCGCCCTACCGGCGGTGGACGACTTCGAGGAGTCGACCGACGAGGACTTCGGGGACGGACCGCAGGTGCAGCGGTCGAGCGTGGAGGAGGTGGTGGGGCGTCGGGGTGGTTCGTTGCCGCCGGAGGTGCAGCGGTTCGCGGAGGCGAGTTACGGGGAGGACTTCTCGGGGGTGCAGGTGCATTCCGATGGTGTGGCGATGCGGTCTGCGAAGGAGTTGCGGGCGCGTGCTTATACGTCGGGTGAGCATGTGGTGGCTCCGCGGGATTTGGACATGCACACGTGGTTGCACGAGTTGGATCATGTGCGGACTCAGCGTCGTGGTCTGGTGGAGGGTGGCACGGATCGGGGTGACGGGGTGCGGGTGAGCCACCCGTCGGACGAGCAGGAGAAGGCCGCCGACGTCAACGCCACCCGCGCCCTGAGCGGTGACCACCCGGTCGTGCCGGGCCCGACGGCGGCCGGCGATGGGGGCGGGCCGACCGTGCAGCGGGCGCTCAAGGTGGGCGGGACCCAGCTCACCACGACCTCGGAGGGTGCCCGGAACCAGGTGCAGCAGGTGTGGGCCGAGGTCGCGTCCCTGCCCGCGTTCCAGGCCCGCGGAGCCGAGGAGCGCACGGCGATGGAGGCGCAGTTCTGGAAGTGGGTGCAGGAGGTGCCCGGGACGGAGACCGGCCGGTCACCGTGGGGGCGCAAGGCGCAGAACCGCACCTACGCCAGGGTCGACGACCTGGAGACCGCGTTGCACGGGTGGGTGGCGGCGAAACCGGGACGCCGCGCCGAGAAGCAGTACGCCCAGGAGATCATCCGCAACCCCGAGGTGGACCTCCAGCTCAACAGCCTCCTGTACCGGGTCGTGCAGAAGATCGACAGCCTCGCGGACAGCGAGGACGACCAGGTCGCGGCCAAGTACCAGGACGTCCTGCGCGAGCTCCAGCAGGCGACCACCAGCGGCCCGGTGCGGGGCAACCCGGACCTCGGCAACCACGAGCGACCGCGGGGTTGGTACCAGTACTACCTCGCGATGAACGGCACGCGGGCCGACCCGCAGGTCATGCTGACCATCCGGGAGGGCGTCCTGGACGTCCTGGTCCGCCCGACGAACTACACCTTCCTGGACAAGGCGGTCGTGCTGCACGACCTCATGGAGTACTTCGGCGACCAGCGGCCCTGGAACCCGCGCGGTGCGGGCAACGGGTTGATGCCCGCACCGGCCGCGTCCATGATCGACAGCACGGCGGGGATCCGGGAGGACGGCACGCGGGCCACCACCCCCGACCGCGGGCGCACCGACCAGGGCACCCGGAACGAGCAGGCGCGCAGCACGCGGTTCGCCCGGCAGCACGACCTGCCGGTGTGGTCCGGCGCGTCGAACACCACCATCCACATGCTCAACCTCGCGCGGTGGGTGGACGCCACGCTGGAGGAGTCGACTGCGTTGGCGCACAGCATCTTCGCGTTCTGGCGGGTGTACTACGACCACACGTCGTTGGCGCCGCACACCCTGCACGAGGTGATGGACGTGGCGCAGAACTTCGACGTGCCCTACGACCCGCTCGACCGGTACCAAGGGCTCGCCCACGACGACGTGGAGGCCGAGCAGGCCGCCCTCCGCCGCAACGTGGAGGACCGGATAGCCGACGTGTCGTCGATGTTGAGCGACTTGAGCGAGTGGTGGGAGGGCCGCGACGACGACCCGAGGCTCGGGGAGTTCCTGCGGGCCCGGGAAACGCTGCTGGCGGTGCTCCGGACGTTCACCGACGACTTCGACGGGGCGGAGACCCCGGACGCGCGCAGGGTGCTGATCCGCCGCGCCCTGCACGCCGCCACGCACGTCGACCTCGCCATCAAGCGGTTCGCGCGCGGGCTGCGGGACGACGACTCCTCCGATTCCGACTCCTGAGGGCGACAGGTCCCACCCCGTGCGCCAGGAAGGGGGACAGCACCGCCGACGGCGTCGGGACGCCGTTCGTCCGCGGTCCGGCAACACCGCGGTGATCCACCACCTCAACCCAGGAGGCTCCATGCGCGATCAGGACCACAACGCCGACGAGAAGGGGAGAGGTGCGGTCCGACCGGCCCCACCGGACTGGTCGGAACCGGGTGGGCTGTCGGAGTTGCAGCGATCCGTCGGCAACGCGGCGACCAGCCGGTTCGTAGAGTTCGCCCGACGGGCCGACGAGGCCTTCGGGGACGGACCGCAGGTGCAGCGGTCGAGCGTGGAGGAGGTGGTGGGGCGTCGGGGTGGTTCGTTGCCGCCGGAGGTGCAGCGGTTCGCGGAGGCGAGTTACGGGGAGGACTTTTCCGGAGTGCAAGTCCACTCCGATGGTGCGGCGATGCGGTCCGCGAAGGAGTTGCGGGCGCGTGCTTATACGACGGGTGAGCATGTGGTGGCTCCGCGGGATTTGGACATGCACACGTGGTTGCACGAGTTGGATCATGTGCGGACTCAGCGCAGGGGTCTGGTGGAGGGTGGCACGGATCGGGGTGACGGGGTTCGGGTGAGCCACCCGTCGGACGAGCAGGAGAAAGCCGCCGACGTCAACGCCACCCGGGCGTTGGAGGGCAACGCGGCACACGTGGGCCACCAGCACGCGGGCCACCAGCACTCGGATCACGCCGCACCGCAATCCGGCGGCGGCGCGGTCACCGTGCAGCGGACCCCGGCGACCTGGAGCCAGGAGTCGGACACCAGGGCGGCGGAACGGTTGCAGGCCGGCCGACCGGGCATCGGGCAGCAGCAGTCGTTCTGGCCGCCCATCGTCGCACTCGTCCAGCGGTACGCCGGCCTGCCCAGCGCCGACACCGCCGCCCGCACCCGCGTGCTGGACGAGCTGGACGGCGCGATCCAGGAGTGGGAGCGGAACCAGAACAGCCGCGGCATGGCCGTGCTCAACCGGTCCGCGAGCGAGCAGAAGCGGGCCGTCATCGTCGGACTGCGCCGGCTGATGGGCGGCGAGCGCCAGGAGATCACGTTCCTGGAGGAGCAGGAGGCGAACCCGCCGCGGACACCGTCACCGGAGACGGGCGCGACGACGACCGCCGGCCGCGGCTCGCCGGAGCAGTCCTCGTCCGGCGACGACGAATCGATCCCCGAGGTCGAGCCGGCCAGGTTGATGAGGACCCGCAGGCGGTTGGAGGGCGTCCCGCCCCTGCCGGACGGCGTCCAGACCTTCGTCCACGTCACCGGGGAGGAGATCCAGTTCGGCATCAGGACGGAGGGGTTGCGCCCCGGGGCGGGCGAGGGGATCGGGCTGCCGGAAGGCGGTTCGGACGCTTACAACACCTACGTGGTCTCCGGTTCGCCGGAGGCGCTCAGCATGGTCACCTCCGAAGCAGGTTCCGGGGTGGTCGGCGTCATCGGCTCGGGGGTCACCCCCGACCGGGACCCGAACTACCGGGGCGGTGCCTACCGGTTCCAGGGCGGCATGGACCCGGTGCGCCGGGCCGGCCGGAGCGAGGGCGGTGGGCCGTTCTCCTTCACGCTGCCCGCCTCCGCCAAGGAGCGACGGGGCATCCACACGTTCGTCAACAACGTGCTCGCCTCTTCGAGGAAGGACCCGATCGCCGAAGAGGACGCGTACAAG
>NZ_JBFAAX010000413.1:0-5134 GCF_040639995.1 Actinosynnema sp. NPDC023658
GGTGGGCCGGGAGCGCTCGCCGGGCTTGGGGCGACCGGTCGGCTCGCTGCCCGCCCACGCGCGCTCGTCCGGCCTGGCGCGCTCGTCCGGCCTGCCCGCGCGGGGCCGCTCACCGGGGTCGACCGGTCGCCTCGGGGGCACGCCGCGCTCACCGGTCGGGCGGCGCGGGGGCTCGCCCCGGCCCCCCTGGTCGGAGCGCCGGGGTGGCGGTTGCGCGCCACGCGGCGGTTGGCCTGCGGAAGGACTCCGAGGGGGAACAGGTCGCCTGCGGAACCCATCGGGTTCGCCTGGCCTCGGCGGCCGGTTGTCCACTCCCACTCCTCCCATGTACCCGGGTTCGCCACCTTGGACGCATGGCGGTGCCCCCGGGTTGCCACCAGCGTCGCACAGCCGCTCCGCCGGACGTGGTGATACCGGCCCGAGGCGGGTCTGACCAGGTCGGTTACCCGATTGTGAGGTCGACGAAGCCGCGTTCGTAGACTGCCACCGTGCTGACCATGCAGGATGCGCTGCTCGCGCTGACCAGGTACTGGACCGAACGGGGCTGCGTCGTCGTGCAGCCGTACAACACCGAGGTCGGCGCCGGTACGTTGAACCCCGCCACCGTGCTGCGGGTGCTGGGTCCCGAGCCGTGGCGCGTGTCCTACGTCGAGCCCAGCGTGCGGCCCGACGACGCGCGGTACGGCGAGAACCCCAACCGGTTGCAGACCCACACCCAGTTCCAGGTCATCCTCAAGCCCGACCCCGGTAACCCCCAGGAGCTGTACCTGGGCAGCCTCGAAGCGCTCGGCATCGACGTGCGGGCGCACGACGTGCGGTTCGTGGAGGACAACTGGGCCTCGCCCGCCCTCGGCGCGTGGGGCCTGGGCTGGGAGGTGTGGCTGGACGGGTTGGAGATCACCCAGTTCACCTACTTCCAGCAGGCGGGCGGCATGTCGCTCGACCCGGTGTCGGTGGAGATCACCTACGGCATCGAGCGCATCATGATGGCACTGCAGGGCGTCGACCACTTCAAGGACATCGCGTACGCGCCCGGCATCTCCTACGGCGAGGCGTTCGGCCAGGCCGAGTACGAGATGAGCCGCTACTACCTCGACGACGCCGACGTGGAGGCCACCAAGCGGCTGTTCGAGGAGTACGCCTCCGAGGCGCGTCGGATGCTCGACGCGCGCCTGCCCGTGCCCGCGCACAACTACGTGCTGAAGTGCTCCCACGCGTTCAACGTGCTCGACGCGCGCGGGGCGATCAGCACCACCGAGCGGGCCCGCGCGTTCGGCCGGATGCGCGGCCTGGCCCGCGAGGTCGCCGGGCTGTGGGCGGCGCGGCGCGAGGAGCTCGGCCACCCGCTCGGCACGGCCGACGTGCCCGCCGCGGCCACGCTGCCCGACACGTTCACCGAGGTCGACGAGCCGGCGACGCTGCTGTTCGAGATCGGCACGGAGGAACTGCCGCCCGCCGAGGTGACCCGCACCGTCGAGGCGGTCGGCAGGGCCGTGGCGGACAAGCTGGGCGCGACCAGGCTGGCGCACGGCGCGGTCGAGGTGCACGGCACCCCGCGCCGGGTCGTGGTGCTGGTGCCCGACGTCGCGCCGCGCGAGCCGGACGCGGAGAAGACCGTGCGCGGTCCCCGCGTGTCCGCCGCGTTCGACGCCGACGGCAACCCGACCAAAGCCGTGCAGGGCTTCGCCCGCGGTCAGGGCGTGGACGTCGACGCGCTGGGCCGGGTCACCGAGAACGGCGTCGAGCACGTCGCACTGGTGCGCACCGACCCCGGTCGCGGGGCGGTCGAGGTGCTCAGCGGGCTGCTCGGCGAGGTGGTGTCCGAGCTGCGCGCCGAGAAGAACATGAAGTGGAACGACCCGAAGCTGTCGTTCACCCGCCCGATCCGCTGGCTGCTCGCCCTGCTGGGCACGACGCCGGTGCCGGTCGCGGTGTCGTCGCTGGCGGCCGAGCCGAAGACCCGTGTGCACCGCACGGCCGACGTGCCCGTGGTGGAGGTGTCCACGGCGGACGGTTACCTGGACTTCCTGGCCGGGCACGGCATCGAGGCCTCGGCGCGGCGGCGGCGGGACGCCATCGTGGCGCGCGCGGAGGAGCTGGCGGCGTCCGTGGACGGCGTCGTGGACTTCGAGGGCGTGCTGGACGAGGTCACCAACCTGGTCGAGCGGCCGACGCCGATCCTCGGCTCGTTCGAGGAGCGCTACCTGGAGCTGCCCGCGCAGATCCTCACCACGGTGATGCGCAAGCACCAGCGCTACCTGCCCGTGCGGGCCCGGGACGGCTCGCTGCTGCCGCACTTCGTCGCGGTCGCCAACGGCGACGTGGACGCCGACCTGGTCCGCGCGGGCAACGAGGCCGTGCTGCGCGCCCGGTACGAGGACGCGGCGTTCTTCTGGCGGGCCGACCTGCGCACGCCGCTGGAGGACATGAAGGCCGGGCTGGACAAGCTCACCTTCGCGGACAAGCTCGGCTCGATGGCCGACCGCGCCGCCCGGATCGCGGCGCTCGCGCGCCGGCTGGCCGGGGAGGTCGACGCGGCCGACGGGACGCTGGCGCGGGCCGGTGAGCTGGTCAAGTTCGACCTGGGCTCGCAGATGGTGATCGAGCTGTCGAGCCTGGCCGGCGTGATGGCCCGCGAGTACGCCGAGCGGGCGGGGGAGACCCCGGAGGTCGCGCTGGCGCTGTACGAGATGGAGCTGCCCCGCTCGGCGGGTGACGCGCTGCCGTCGTCCACGCCCGGCGCGCTGCTGTCGCTGGCCGACCGGTTCGACCTGCTGGCCGGGCTGTTCGGCATCGGGGCCAACCCGACCGGCAGCTCCGACCCGTTCGGGCTGCGCCGGGCGGCGCTGGGCGCGGTGAGCGTGCTGCGGGCGTTCCCGGCGTTGAAGGGCATCACGCTGACCAAGGCGTTGGCGCTGGCCGCGCAGGAGGTCGGGGAGCAGGGGCTGGAGGTCTCGGCGGACGCGCTGGACACCGCCCGCGAGTTCGCCGTGCGGCGCTACGAGCAGCAGTTGCTCGACGCCGGGCACGACCACCGGTTCGTCAACGCCGTGCTGCCGCTGGCCGACGCGCCCGCGGTGGCCGACACGACGTTGGCCGAGCTGACCGGGCTGGCCGGGGAGCCGGACTTCGCCGCGCTGGTGGCGGCGTTGCAGCGGGTGCGGCGGATCGTGCCGGCGGACACCGTGGGCGAGTACGACCCGGCGGTGCTCGTGGAACCCGCCGAGGTGGCGTTGCACGAGGCGCTGGCCGACGTGCCCGCGGGCGTCACGGGCCTGGCCGCGTTCGCCGCCGCGGCGGCCGGGCTGACCGGGCCGGTCAACACGTTCTTCGACGAGGTGCTGGTGATGGCCGAGGACCCGGACCTGCGGCGGGCCCGGCTCGGGCTGCTGGCCGCGATCCGCGACCTGGCCGCGCCGGTGCTGGACTGGCAGGCGCTGGGCACCGCCCTGGGCTGAGCCGGACGCGTGCGAAGATCCCCGCCCCCGGCGAGCCGGTGGGCGGGGATCGCCGTGCGTGGCTACATGTCGCGGTTGTCCAGGACGCTCGTCTGGGACTGGGCCAGTGCTTGCGAACTGTCGACCGCGACGGTGTGGTCCGGCGTGACCTGTTCGGCGGCGGCGGACCCGGCGCCCAAGGCGAGCAACGCCGTTGCGGCCACGGCCACCAGCGTTGCGGGGACGATTCTCACGCTGCTACTCCTCACACACCCGGCCAAGGTTCGGCACGCGACACCATCGCACATAAATCGTGTGAAGGGGAGTCCCCTTACGTAGTTGCGAGTAGCGTGACGATTCGGGTGCACAGCGTGATTAGTAGCCCTCTGTAACGGTTCGACCAGCGGGTTCGATGTTCTCCAGAGGTCGACACGCCGAATGGAGCGGCCCATTCGGAGCTGCGGGGTTGCTACGTCTTGACGAACCCGCGTCCGTGGGGTTGGAATTCCGCGACATTCCGTATTTTCCGTCGGCCACCCTCGATGGTGCCCGTGCAAGGGGTTGGCGAATGCGAAGGCTAGCCACGGCCGTGTCCTGCGGTCTCCTCGTCCTGTCCGCCGCCGCCTGCGGCACGGCGGTCGACCCGCTCGCGCCGCCCACGGGCAGCCAGGCGGCGAAGCCGGTCGTGGGCGTGATCCTGCCGGACCGGGACTCGTCCGACCGGTGGGACGCGCAGGACGCGCCGCTGCTCCTCCAGGCGCTCAACTTCGCGGGCATCGAGGGCGTGATCGAGAACGCGGACGGTGACGAGGCGAAGTTCGCCAGCATCGCGGACGGCATGATCGCCCGCGGGGTGAAGGTGCTGATGACCACCCCGCTGAGCCCCGAGGGCGGCGCGCAGGTCGAGCGCAAGGCCAAGGAGGCGAACATCCCGGTCATCAACTACGACCGGATCAGCCTCGGCGGCCTGGCCGAGTACTACGTCTCGTTCGACAACCTCAACGTCGGGGAGCTGCAGGCCGAGGGCCTGATGAGGTGCCTGGGCGACAAGCCGGGCGCGCGGATCCTGGAGCTCCAGGGCGCACCGACGGACAACAACGCGACCATGTTCTTCGACGGCCAGCGCCGCAAGCTCGGCCCGAAGTACGACAGCGGCGCGTTGAAGCTGGTCGACAGCAAGCCCATCGACCGGTGGGACCCGCTGATCGGCAAGGCCGCGTTCGAGCAGATGCTCGCGGGCAGCAACGGCCAGGTGGACGGCGTCGTCGCCGCCAACGACGGCCTGGCGGGCGCGGCGATCGAGGTGCTGCGGGCCAAGGGCCTGGCCGGCCGGGTGCCGGTGACCGGTCAGGACGCCACGGTCGAGGGCCTGCGCGCGATCCTGCGCGGCGAGCAGTGCATGACGGTCTACAAGCCGATCCGGGACGAGGCCGAGGCGGCGGCGCGGCTGGCCATCGCGGTGGCCCGCGGCGACCTGAGCGGCGCCGACGACCTGGCCACCGGCAACACCCGCGACCTGGTGGGGAAGCGGGACGTGAAGTCGGTGCTGCTCGGCGCCGACCTGATCACCCGGGAGAACGTGCGGACGCTGGTGGCCGAGAGCGTGGTCAAGCCCGCGCAGCTGTGCGAGGGCGACACCGCGGCCGACTGCGCCGAGCTGGGCATCCTGGTCAACTAGCCGGCGCCCGGCGCGGCCC
>NZ_JBFAAX010000414.1:0-5134 GCF_040639995.1 Actinosynnema sp. NPDC023658
CGCCCGGGGGGCCCGGCCGCAACCCCCGCCCGCCGAGCACCCCCTGGAGCAGGCGGGTCGGCCAAACAGCGCCCCGCGCCACGCCGCGACCGTGGTCAGGAGTGGGACCGCTGGTGGCCGAGCCGATGACCCCGCCGACGACCGGGCTCAGGGTGCCGCCCCGACCGGCGGCTGGCGTGCGGACAGGGTCGCCGCCGAGCAGGCACGACCACGGCACCCCGTCCGTGGGTAGGGCACTGCTCGGGGCGGGTGGGGTGGCCAGGGGAGCCGGAGGAGCACGTCGCGCGCTGTGTCGATCAGCCAGCCTCTACCAGCGAGGCTGGATTCGTAGGCCTGCATTGTGCGCACGGTCTTCGCCTTCTGCTGGTCCGCCGAGACGGCGTCGAAGTAGAAGCTGAAGCCAGCGCGGCCGATCACGCCGAACGCGATGTTCACGCCGGACGCGGTGGAAGTTGGGACGAACATCGCGGCGTAGTTCGGCATCGATGGCAGGGAGGGGATGGGCGGCAAAGATGCCGACGGCGTGGTGGACAGCGTCTGCAGGGCTGGCACGGTGGGCATGACGACGATCGAGGTGCGGGCCGACGTGATGGTGCCCACCTGACTCTGCTGTTCGAGTGACATCGGGGCGTGGCACCCGGTCGAGGGGCCGGTGAACCGCTACAAACGGCTGGTGACACAGGTGCTCCCGCTTCGCCGACCACGTGGTTTTCGCTCCCTCGTCCCAGTCGGTGCTTGGGCTGAACTCGTGCGCCAGGGCGTCACGGTCCACCACGACGCGAAGGCCAGGCTGCTGTACCAGGGGGAGGACGGGGGATCGGTGCTGCTGTCGCTGTCCGGTCGGTTGAAGGTGGTGTACGCCGAACCCGACGGCGCGGAGATCGTGCTGGCGATTCGCGGCCCAGGTGACGTGATCGGGGAGCTGTCGGCCCGGGACGGGCTGTCCCATTCGGCCACCGTCCAGGCGATCGAGCCGGGTACGACATGCAGGCTTCCCGAGCGGCGGTTCACCGACCTCGTCCAGCGGCTCGGACTCGGAGTCCATCTGGACGGCTACATCTCGGGGAAGCTGCGCGAGAGCGCGCCCCACGCGTGGCAGCTCGCCCACCGCACCACTGCCTCACGGCTCATCGCGCTGATCACCACGATTATCGGTGCAGCGGATCCGGACCACCCGGCACCCACCACCATCGCGATGTCCCAGGACGAGCTGGCCGCCGCGCTCGGCTTGGTCCGCTCTGCAGTCACACCGGTGCTGAAGCGGTGGAAGGCCGCTGGGTTCGTCCGGATCACCCGGGGTGGATTGGAGGTTGTGGACGTCCCGGCCCTTATCGGTGTCGGAGTGTCCAGTTCTGGACAGAACGGCGCGGGCCCGCAGGGCAGGCTGGCCTCTGATCAGGCAGTCATCAGCACGGAGGAACACCGGTGAGCGCGGAATTCGCAGGGGCTACCCGCCCGATTGGCGAGTACGTTGGCATGCTAGTCGTCGACGTCCGCCACTTCAGCAAGCACAACAGCGCCGAACAGCAGGTCATCGCGGAGCAGCTGCCCGAAATCCTCCAACGGGTCGCCGATCGCACGAATCTCACCTCGCTGTGGGAGCGTGGCGAGTTTAAGGCGTTCCGCGGTGACGGCTACGTCATCGGGTTCGACCCGAACCTCATCAGTGCCGTCGTTGACGGGTTCTTCGACGCCTTGCAGAGCGAGTTGCGCCTCCGAGCTGCGGAATTCCGCGCGGCTGGGATCGAGCTGCGCGTGCGCGCCAGCCTCCACTTGGGCCCATTGACATCGTTCAACAGGCTGCTGGCGGACTCACCGTCCGGTCGCCCCGTGGTCGAGGCGAACCGCATGGTCGACGCGGAAGCCGTCCGGGCGTTGCTGGACAACTCCGACCCCGAGGTCACCTTTGTCGCCTTGGTGCTGTCCCACAGCGTCATGGAGCACGTGGTCGAGGCGGGGTCGACCACCCGCCGACGGAGCGAGTTCGTCGAGGCGCCGCTGGACGTGACCGCCAAGGAGTACTCGGGGAAGGGATACTTGCGAGTGCCCGTGCCGTCGGGTGACCTGCTCCGGTACGGACTGTTGCACGGCCAGCCGGAAGCTCCGCCGGACGACGACCGGGCGGTGAAGCGGCCGGAGGCACCTGGGCACCATGTCTCCAACCACATGGGCGGGACCGCGCACAACCTGGTTCAGGCGGGTAGCGTGCGCGGCGGCATCCACAGCCACCTGACCCGGAACACCGACAAAGGCATCGAGGTCACCGGGAACGGCAACGTCACCGCCGGGAGCAACGTGGACCAGTCGTCCGGGAAGCAGGAGTTCTCGGGCAACTTCCACACCGCGGGTGACGCCAACTTCGGCCCGTCCAGCGGCCGCCGCGCTGGCCATGACACCGCACCGGAAGCAGGGTGACGGTCTTGGAGCAGTACGACGTCGACAAGTACAATATCCTCCCCTCACCCTCATCCCCGCCTGATTACCTCCGGTCGGAACCGATTCCGCAGATACTCGACGCGCCCGCTCCCGCCGACGTCACGAGCGACTCGCTGGTCCGGATCGACGGGAACGGCAACGACACCGCGTTGCGGGATGTGATCAAGCCCGTGATGACGATCGAGACCGCGGTCTTCGGCGACCAGTTCGCGGAGTTGGCCCGACCGAGGAAGCGCACCGGACGCGGCCTCCAAGACCACAGCGCGCTCGCACGCCTGGCCAGTCGGTACGTGCCCCCGTCGCGACTGCTCACCACCTCCACCCCAGGAGAGCCCGACTCGGCATTGAGCGTCCTGCTCCGTGACCAGGTGCTGCTGCTGACCGCGAAGGAGCGCAGGGGCGGGCAGTTCGCCGCGAGTTTGCGCCTGGGCTACGAACTGCAGAAGTCCCGCCGGGAACTCGTCGTCCGCGAGGAGCTCATCGATCGGTTGGGTGACGATGACCTGCTGGTTGAGGACGAACCGGCCGTGGTGGTCGTCGACCTCCGCACCGCGCCACACGACGAACTCCAAGCCGTACGTCGTGACCTGGTGGAACTCTGCAAGCAGTTCGTGTCCCACCAGAGCTATCTCATCCTTATCATCCCGGTTGCACACAAGCGCGAGTTCGAAGAGTTCCTGCCTGGTCGCGTGCACGACTTGGAGTGCCCGAAACCCGTCGATGTCCTTGCCAAGTACCTCGGTACCCCCGCCACCGACCCGGTTCTGAACTCATCGGAGTTCGCCGATGACCTGCGCGACCTGTGGCCGCCGACGATCAAAGAGGTCGCGGACGCAGTGTCCGACCGGGGCAACCGCGGGGAGGAGCGGGAACAAGCCCTGCGGGAGGTGCTGCGCGACCGGCAGGGCGACCCAGGCCCGCCCTTGCGGGAGGTCGTTCGGAAGAAGCAGGGGAAGAGCGAGGTCGAGTGGCTCGCCTTGCTGCTGGCCGCAGCCTTGCTGGAGGGCGCCGCGCCCTGGCACGTTGTGGCTGCCGCCGACTCGCTGCTCGTCCTCAACAAGGTGGAGCGCAAGAAGACCGTGCCCTTGTTGACACCCAGTCCCTATACGCGGCTGTCCGACCTGGACTACGGGTCGTTCACCCCTGAGAACTGCCGTTTCCAGGCATCCGATTCGGGAGCGGAGGTGTTCCGGTACTTCTGGCAGGAGCACCGGGACCTCCGGAAGACGATGGTGGAGTGGATGGGCGCGTTGCCCGGGCAGATCTCCGACCTGACTCGCGACGAGTTGGAGCGCTTCGCGGACCGGTGCGCCGAACTTGCTGGCTGCGGCGGAACCAAGGAGGTGCTGGAACTCGCGGAGATCTGGGCGAGGCCGAGCGCGGAGTCCGACGATGGGGTTTCCGACCATTGGAAGATCCGTTATCGGCGGTCGATCGCGGTGCGGCTGCTAACCACGACGGCGACAGACCCGGCGGCGGGCGCGCGAATTCGACAGAAGCTCTTGGACTGGTCGAAGAAGGGCGAGAACCTGAACCTGCAACTGCTGACGGCCGAAGTGTGCGCCGGCATCGGAGAGGCTTTTCCCCGTATCGCGCTCACCAGGCTCAAGTACCTGGCGGACTCCCCGAACCCGGACGTGTGGAGCGCCACCCGGCAGGCCACGGTGTCGATCGGTGCGGACCTCGGTACCGCCAGCTTCCTGCGGCACGTGGCGGAATGGTCGGAGAACGCCGGGTCGGCCAGGTTGCGCCTCATGGTGGAGAGCACCGCCACCGTGCTGGCACGGGACTCGGAAGACGCGGATCTCGCGGCCGTGGTCGAGTTCTGGCGTCAGGCACTCCGCACGATGCCCCTGGAGAACCTCTACCCGGCGATCGTGAGTTGGCTGCGCACAGCTGCCGAGACACCGGATACGCGGTGGGACCACATGATGGCGCCCCTCGTGCTGGCCACCGACGCGGAGCTGAAGCCCATCGGTCAGGTGCGTCACGCGGGTCGGTCCGCTGCAGGGTATGGGCACGCAACCGGGAGCGGCCGGCTGATCGCCATCGTCGAACGGCTGTCGAGCCAGCTCGACGAGATCGACCCCCTAGTACCGAAGTAGGGGACGCATCGTGGGTTTGCGGGACCTGTGGCGGCATGGACCGGAGGAGAGGGAGGTGCGGGAATCGGACGAGGTCAACGGCGGGGTCATCTCGGGCGAGATGACCCTGTCACTGCCCAGCGTGGACGAGCTCCTGCCTTTCGAGGTTCACCTCGTCGTGGAGGCAAAGTGGCCGGACGATTCACCTCCGCCCGCGTGGCTGGACATCGCCCGGCACGGTGTTGCCCTGCGTGCGGAGAGGCTGAGCAGGCAGCGCGCGTTGACCGAGGCGGTGCGGTTGCGGGACGGGCTGAGCACGGTGCTGCACAGGTGGCAGCACGTACCGGGCACCGGGGTGCTCGCCCGTGGTCACTGTACGTCGGTTGACGTCGACCACGAGCTCGTCGCGATGGTGAAGGCTCGGGAGGAGGCGGCGCGGCGCTGGTTCGCTGCCTCCTGGCAGGACGAGCGCCGGGCGCAGCAGGCCGAGCAGATGCGCTCGCGGCTTCTCGACCCTCTCCGTGCGACTGCGTGGTGGTTTCTCGACAACCAGGACAAACCGGACCGCCTCGCAGAAGTTGCGCAGGCGTTCGAGACGGCGCGGGACGCCCTCG
>NZ_JBFAAX010000415.1:0-5127 GCF_040639995.1 Actinosynnema sp. NPDC023658
GAGGCCTTCCGGCGCCGCGTCGCCCCCCGGGACCTGCGGGTCGGGGCTGGAGATCCCGCGCACCGCGTGCCCGCCCCCCCACACCTGCCGCAGGTCGCGCTGCGCGACCGCGGTCGACGGCCAGCAGGTCGGGGTTGAGCAGGATGCGCCTGGTGGCGTCGTCCATCGAGCGGATGTCGTTGCCCGCGATGAGCGGGGCGTTGAGCACGGCCCACAGCGCGAAGTGCGCGCGGTACTGGGCGTCGGTCATGCCGCCGTTGCCTACTTCGAGCATGTCCGGGTCGTTCCACCCGCCCGGACCGGAGAAGCCCTCCAGTCCGACCTGCTGGTCGAGGATGCCCAACATCGAGCCCCAGTTGTCGGAGATGTCGCCGGTGGTGCGCCACAACTGCGCGCCGACCTGCCGGCCCAACCCCTCCCACGGCTTGTTCTGGCCCCACTCGCACAGGCTGTAGACGATGTCGCGGCCGGTCTTGCGCAGCGCCTCGCCCATCGCGCGGTACCGGTCGAGCGCGGGCCGGTTCTCGTTGTAGCAGTTGTCGTACTTGAGGTAGTCCACACCCCAGTCCGCCCACGTCCGCGCGTCGACCTCCTCGTGGTCGAGGCTGGCGGGGTAGCCGGCGCAGGTCTTCGTGCCCGCGGAGGAGTAGATCCCCAGCTTCAGCCCCTTGCCGTGGACGTAGTCGGCCAGGCCGCTGATGCCGCCGGGAAAGCGGACCGGGTCGGGCTGCAACCTGCCCTGCGCGTCCCGCTCGGGGGCGGCCCAGCAGTCGTCGATGTTGACGTAGGTGTAGCCGGCGTCCTTCATGCCGGACGCCACGATCGCGTCGGCGGTCTGCCGGATGAGGTCCTCGTCGATGTTGCAGCCGAACTTGTTCCAGGAGTTCCAGCCCATCGGCGGGGTGGTGGCGGTGACGGCCTGTGGTTCAACGGGATCGGCGGCGGCGCCGGCCGTGCCGACGACGGCGGACAGGGGGAGCAGGGCGGACAGCAGGAGCGGCAGGGCACGGAGCATTGAACTCTCCTCGGTGCACAGGGTGAGGCTCCGGGTTATGTTGCATGAAGTTTGAGTCTGTGTGAAGAGTCGGAGGTAAACCGATTAACTTCGCCAGGTTGGCCGCAGATGTGTTGGCTTGAACTCGACATATGTTTGATTCTGTTCGACTTTAGGGCGTTGGCACGTCACCGTGACGCCGTTCGTCCGGAGGCGGGTCGGCCATCACCGTCCACATCGGACCCCTGTGGGGTGCGGCCGTCGTCGCGGGATCCGATGCCCTGACCGCCGGCTGGTGCCGGTAACGCGCCGCGCGCCGCGCTGACCGGGAAGTGCGCCGGGGCGAGTGCTTCACGCCCGCGCCCGCGCCGTGCCCCCGACGTACCCGATGCTCCCCTGGACAACGCCTCGCGTCGGACGGACAGTCGAGGAGTCGAACGGGAGAACGACCATTCACCCATCCGGGGTTGTCACTCCGAAGTGGTGTGCTGCCCGACTGCCGAAGGGCGCAGTGCAGTGAGACGAAATTCCTCATCCCCCGGAGGTTGGGCGTGTGTCCCGATCACAGGCCGGAAAGGTTGACATGACCGGGATCGCGCAGGAACCTCGACCGCGGGAATGCGTTTCTCCTTACACCCGCTTGAGCCACCTCGTCGATCCCGGAAGTTTCGCGGAGTTCGGAAGGCACGTCGTCGCCAGAGCCGGGACCGCTGTACGACGCCACCAAGGGGACGGCGTGGTCACCGGCAACGCTCTGGTAGCGGGCCGACCGGTCCTGGTCTTCGCTCAGGACAGCAGCGTCCTGGGCGGATCTTTGGGCGAGATGCACGCGCTGAAAATCGTTCAGGCCCAACAACGCGCAGTGGAGTACCGCTGTCCCCTGGTGGGTCTCGTCGACTCCGCCGGTGCCCGGATCCAGGAAGGTGTCGCGGCGCTGGACGGTTACGGAGCCATCTTCCGCCGGAACGTCCAGGCATCGGGGCGCGTACCGCAGATCAGCGTGATCCTCGGTACGTGCGCGGGAGGGGCGGTGTACTCCCCGGCGCTCACCGACGTCGTCATCATGGTGCGCGGTCGTGGGCGGATGTTCCTCACCGGACCGGCCGTGGTGAAGGCGGTGACCGGTGAGGAGCTGTCGGGGGAGGAGATCGGCGGGGCGCGGATGCACAGCCACCGCTCCGGGGTCGCCCACCTGGTGGCAGAGGACGAGGAGCAGGCGTTGGGCCTGGCCCGCCGCGTGCTCTCCTACCTCCCCGACTCGGCGTGGCACGCGCTGCCCTCGGTCCCGGCCGAGCCGGCGAGGACGGTCCCCGCCGTTCCCGCGGACCAGCGCAAGGTCTACGACGTCCGCGACGTGGTGGACGGGATCGTCGACGCGGGATCGTTCCTGGAGTTGCAGCCCCACTTCGCGCCCACCCTCACCACCGGTTTCGCCCGTCTGGAGGGCAACCCGATCGGGATCGTCGCGAATCAGCCGCTGCGTCTCGGGGGTGTGCTCGACGCCCGCGCGGGCGACAAGGGTGGCCGGTTCGTGCGCTTCTGCGATGCGTTCGGGATCCCCTTGGTCGTGCTGGTCGACACCCCCGGATTCCTGCCCGGCCGGGAGCAGGAGGCCAACGGCGTGATCCGGAGGGGCGCGAAGCTGCTCTACGCGTTCTCCGAAGCCACCGTGCCACGGGTCACCGTCGTCCTCCGGAAGGCCTTCGGCGGGGCCTACATCGCGATGAACTCCAAATCCCTGGGCGCCGACCAGGTGTTCTCCTGGCCCACCGCGCAGATAGCGGTGATGGGAGCGGAGGGCGCCGTCGGAGTGGTCCACCGGCGCGAACTGGCCGAGCACCCCGACCGTTACGCCCGGCTCGTGACGGAGTACCGGGACAACGTGATGGCACCGCAGCGAGCCGCCGAGAGCTTCGCCGTCGACGCCATCATCCAGCCGGCGGAAACGCGTGCCGCGCTGGCCGCGACCCTGCGCGGAATCCGACGGGGCTCGCCCACCTTCCGCCACGACAACCTCCCTCAGTGACCTCCGCCGAACCCGACGAAACGACTGGTGATGACCGCACAGAACCCACCCGAGGGCCGCCACCCGGACGACGGCGGAAGGTACGAGCGCGGCTTGGCGACGGCAAACGAGCTGGCAGGTCACGAGGCCGTCCGAAGGCTCCTCGACGACCTGGAACCGATCAGCCGCAGCACCGCGCGCCTCGTCGTCGAGACGGTCTTCGGGACGCTGCACCACGAGCCGGGCCTGGATCACCGTGAGCGGGAACTGGTGACCCTGGCAGCCCTCGCCGCCCTGGGCGACACCGAGAAGGAGCTGGAGCTGCACCTCGGGATCGCACACCGGGTCGGCATCCCTCCCCCCTCCGTCGTCGCGTTGTTCGCCCACATCAGCGCGTACGCCGGGTTCCCCAGGACGCTGAACGCCCTGGCCGTCGCCAAGGCGTTCTACGCCGATCAAGGGCTCTTCCGCCACGAGGAGCCGTAGTCCGACCTCTGCTGCTCGCCCTCGAAGACAAGGTGCATTCATGACTTCACGTCTGGCGGTGCTGTTCCCCGGTCAAGGCGCCTACCTGCCCGGAGTGCTCGCTGATCGAGCGCGGCACTTCCCGAAGGCGGTCGGGATACTCGAGACCATCGACGCGGTGGCCGTCGAGCACGGTTTCGAACCCGTGGCACCGTTGGTCCTGGAACGGGACGCGGCCCCGTTGGACGAGCTCCTCACGACGCACAGCGACCAGCTGGACCTGGCGATCTACGCCATCAACGCGGCCGGTTTCGAGATCTTCTCCGGGCTCGGGCTGCGAGCGGACGTGCTGGTCGGCCACAGCTTCGGCGAGTTCGCCGCCCTGTCCGCCGCAGGAGCGGTCACGGTCGCCGACGTCGCCCGCATGGCGTGCACCCGCACGGAAGCCTTCCGCCGGGCCGCCCCGCCCGAGGGCGGGCTCCTCGCACTGGACGCGCCCGCGTGGCGCACCGAGCACCTCGTGGGCCTGCTCGACGACCCGGGACTCCGCCTGGCCATCGACAACGGGCCGGGGCAGACGGTCGTCTCCGGGCCCGTGGCGTCCCTGCGGGCGGCGGAAGGGGTGGCGACCGGCCTCGGCTTCCGCGCCACCCGGCTGCGGGCCGGGTACGCCTTCCACAACCCGGTGCTGCAGCTCGCCGCGGACATCTTCCGCGACTCCACGGCCGACGTGCGGCCGGCCGAGCCCCGCATCCCGGTGTTCTCCCCGATCCTGGGCCGGCACGTGCGAACCGTCGCGGACGTCCGGGAGGTCATCACCCGGAACATGCTGGCACCGGTGCGCTTCTACGACGCGGTGCTGTCCTTGTTCCGCTCGGGTGTCACGACGTTCGTCGAGGCCGGCGCGCGCCAGGCGCTCACCGGCATCGTCAGGTCTTCGCTGCCCCCGTCCGCGCGCGCACTCCCGCTGCTGCCCAGCCGCGGTGACGTGAAGAGCATCATCGCCACCCTCGACGACGCGGGGTTGCCGGTGAGCTGGAGCCCGCAACCGGCCCCGCTCGGCCCGGACGAGGCCGTCGAACCGGAAGCGCAAGGTTCACCGCGGGTGGTGGTCGCCTCCGCACAGGATTCGCCGCCCGCCCGCGTCGACGTGCTCACCGAGCTGGCCACCATGTACGCGGAGGACCTGGGCTTCCCGGTGGAGATGCTGTCCCCCGACATCGACCTCGAGGCCGACCTGGGCGTCGACTCCGCCAAGCAGATCGCGCTGTTCCAGCGGGTGCGGAAGCAGTACGGGCTGGCCGAACCACCGGCCGAGCGGAGGGTCCGCGCGACCACGTTGGAGAAGATCGCCCGGTTGGTCGAGGAGCAGCGCCGATGACGGTGCCGAGAGAGGCCGACGACCTGGTCGCCGTGGTGGGCATGGGCGTCGCGGTGCCCGGTGCGTGCAGTCCCGGCGAGCTGTGGAGGACCGTCAACGGCGGGCGTGACGTCTTCAGCGAACCGGGGGACCGCTTCGAGCTGAGCCGGTTCTGGTCGGAGGACCGGCAGGAGCCGGACACGACCTACGCGCGCCGCGCCGGTTACCTGCACGACTTCCGGCCCCACCCCGCTCTGCTGGAAGCGGAGGAGGCCGCCGGTCCCGGCCGCGACGCGGCAGTCC
>NZ_JBFAAX010000416.1:0-5113 GCF_040639995.1 Actinosynnema sp. NPDC023658
GTGCACGCGTTCGACCGGTTCAGCCGACTCCTCCACGTCGACCTGGGTCTGGCGCCGACCCCGGAACTCCGGGACCTGGTCGGACGTCACGCGAGCCGCGTCACCGATGCTGTGGTGCCACTTCAGGAGGATCGCGGCCTGGTCCTGCTGGTAGCCCTCGACGAGCGTGGCCTCCCAGGGCGGGTGCAGGGGGTCGAAGTCCGCGTCGTTGCGCCACTCGACGAGTTCGAGGAGGTCGCGCAGGCCGGCGGGTTCCGGGAGGCGCATCCGGTGTACGTGCAGGGTGAGGCGGAAGTGAGGGTCGGGAACCCACGCCGGGGTCCCGGCTCGCACGGGTGTGTCGGCCACCCGGTGCGTGAGCCGGGGAAGCCGCCCGACGACCCACCGGCAGCCGTCGAGGAACGTGGCCCAGTCCGGGGTTCTGTCGAGGTACCAGAGCCAGGTGACGTGCGGACGGGTCGAAGGGCTGGACCCCATGCGCCAGAAGAGCGTGTCCGTGCCGTTCATCGGACCGGGCGAGGACCACCCGGCCACTGTCGGGGTACCGCGCATGGTGGCTCCTCCGGGGGCGGTGTCGTGCACGCCGTGCTCCGGGGGCCGACGTGTCATGAGAGTCCCACCAGTTCTTCGGACCGCTCCCACACGGCCTGTTGCAGACCGGGCCGGAAGCGGTGCGGGGCGGGCGGCAGGAGGAAGGCCCCGGGGATCGTGGAGTGGAAGCCGCCGGTGCGCCCGGCGAACCGCCCGTCACCGGCCAGCCGCAGGGCGTGCTCGGCGCCCTGACGGGCGTTCCGCACGAACGGGGTCCGTTCCGCCAGGGAGAACAGGCGCGCGCCCATCGGGATGTTCCTCACCAGCCCGGTCGACACCAGGCCGGGGCAGAACGCGTTGGCGCTGATGCCGCGCGAGGTCCACCGGCGCGCGATCTCCTGGGTGACGAGCACGTTGAGCAGCTTCGAGCGGGCGTAGGCGGACAAGGAGCCGATCGGGCCGTACGACCCCGGTTCGGCGAACGTCCGGGGATCGATGTGCAGCACGGCCCGGTGCGACTCGGAGGCGACCACCACCACGCGCGAGGGCGCCGCCCGCTCCAGCAGGTCCGCGAGGAGGTTGGTGAGGAGGAAGGGCCCCAGGTGGTTGGTGGCGATCATCCGGTCGAACCCGTCGGCGCTCACCTCGGCTCGCAGGTCGTGCGTACCGGCGTTGTTGACCAGGACGTCGAGGCGCGGCAGCTCCCGGTGGACCTCCTCGGCCACCCTGCGCACGTCCCGCATGGCCGAGAGGTCCGCCACGAGCATCCGGACAGCGGCGGACGGGTTCTCGCGGTGCAGCTCGTCCAGCGTCGCCTCGCCCCGCGCGCGGTCGCGGCAGATGAAGAGCAGACGCGCGCCCGCCGCGACGAGTCCCCGGGCGATCTCCTTGCCGATGCCCGAGGTCGCGCCGGTGACGACGCAGTACGTGCCTTCCATGGTCCTCTCCCGGTTCTGCGCGTCCTGATGAGCGCGCCTGCGGTGTCCGAGACCTCCGTGTCGGGGCTCCCCGCCCGCCTCACGTCGTGGCGGGGCCGACGTCCTCGTCGTGGTCATGGCGCCACGTCCACCAGCTCGACGCCGGACACCTCCAGCAGGAGTCGGCCGGTGGGCGTGACGGCGCGGTGGACGCCGTCCCGGTCGACCGACACCACGAGCCCGTGCCCGTGGCGCAGCAGCAGGTCGTGGTCGTTGGCCCCGTCGGCGTGCAGGTGGATGCGCGACACCGAGCGGGGCACGAACAGGGGTTGCCTGCCTCCACCGGCGGGACGCAGGGCGGACGTCCTCAGCGCGGCGCACATCAGCAGTGCCGGTGTCGTCATCGTCCGCAACCCGGGGTACCCCGCCAGTTCCGGCGTCCAGCTGCCGCGCGCGGAGGAGCCGTCCACGAAGCAGTGCGAGAGGTTGCGGAAGGGGCCGCGCAACGACACCGGGGCCCCTGGAACGGCGTACGGGTCCTCGGCGGGCACGGGGGCCGCGAGGACAGGCGGGTCCCACCGAGGGGCGTCCGGCCGAGGACCCGGGGACAACAGCACCTCGGTCTCGAAGTGACGCAGTCCTCCCGGTCGCATCCGGCCGTCCGGGCCGAGGGTGTCGGAGTGGACGCTCACCGCCACGGCTGTCCCGCACCCGTCGCCGGACCGCTGCCGCACCACCCGCGCCCTGATCCGCAGAGGAGCGGGTCGGCTCCGGCTGAACGGGCGGAGGAAGGTGTCGAACCGCGCGTCCCGGAACCCGGTGGTGGTCATTCCCGGGACCAGCGCTTCCGCGGCCTGCGCGGCGAGGTCCAGGATGAACGTCGCCGGCACCGTCGGTTCGCCGTCGACCAGGTGGTCCCGGAGGTGTGGTTCGTCCTCCGGAACCATGGGGTGAGCCCATTCCCCGCTCGTGCCCGGCTCCCGCGGCGAGGACCGCCAGGACGGCCACAGGCGGCTCGTGGGATCTGCGGGTGGCTCGTAGTGCACCAGGCCGGGGAAGTCGCGCCGCAGGCGGTCCCGTTCCGTGCTCCCCAGGTAGACCGACGTGCCGCCCGCCTGCGCCGCGGCCGCGATCTCGCCGAGGAACTGCGCTGTGCCCTCGGCCGTGGACACGGGGGTGAACCGAGCCTCGCTCGAGACGTGTTCCTGGTACAGGGCGTCCGATCCCATGCCCGTCTGGCGCCACATCGTGAAGCCGACGGTGATCTCGTCGAAACCCGCGGCCGTCTCCGCGGTGGCTTCCAGGTAGGCGTTGCCCGAGGCGTAGTCCGTGTCGCCGGGGGCGCCGGCGGTTCCCGAGTACGAGCCGATGTTGCACCACAGGGGTGGTTGCTCCGACCCGAGCGCCGACCTGAGGTGGAGGTGGCCGAGCACTTTGGTGTCCCGCACCGCGCGGAACACCTCCAGCCGCTTCTTCTCCAGCAGGGTCGAGGCCACCCGGCCTGCCGCGTGGACGACGAAGTCGACCCTCCCCTCGGCACTCAGCACCTGTCCGACCGCCGCTCGGACCGAGTCCTCGTCCCGCACGTCGCAGGCGAGGTAGTGCACCCGCTCCTCACCGAACCGTTCCCGGAGCGCCCGCAGGGTGCGGTGCAGGTCGCGGTGCTTCAGCAGGGCGTCCGCGCGGGCGACCACCGCCTTCGGGGTCAGCTCGGGCAGGCTTTCCCGGACGCGGCGGATGAGGTCGGCGCGGGTGCCGGGGAGCTGCCCGTCCCCGATGCCCTCGACTTCCGGGGGCAGGTGCTCCTCGGTGCGGCCCAGCAGCCACAGAGCGGGTCGGGCGTGGTGTGCCAGGGCTTCGAGCAGGGCTTGGACGATGTCGCCCGCCCCACCGGTGATCAGACCGACGGACTGGTCGGTCAGCGGCAGGGCCGTCGGCGGGTCGGAGGTCGGGAGGGGCACCGGGTGCAGCGCTTCGGTCCAACGCCTGCCCTGGAGGTAGGAGACGGCGGGAGGCGGGAGCGGCCGGACCGCGCGTTCCTCCGCCACGCGGCTGAGCAGGTCCGGGGTGAAGGGCTCGTCGGTGGTGAGCGTGAAGGCGACCGTGCCCGGGCGTTCCCAGCGCAGGCTCTTGACGAACCCGTCGAAGAGCGAGGCGGCCGGGTGCGCCGCCCGGTCGCCCGGCGCCCCGCCGAGCAGGACGGCCAGCGAGCTCTCCGGCTGCCAACGCGACCAGAGGCGCTGGGTGATGAGGAAGACCGCGTCGTGCAGGGCGAGGGCGTGCGGCACGGAGAGGGCCGCCAGGTCTCCCAGCACCGTCAGGTGCGGGGCCGCCGAGTCGACCGCGGCGAGCATCCGGTCCACCGAGGTGGTCGACAGAGGCCTGCCGCTGGTGTCCGGCAGGTCCAGGACGAGCGAGTCACTGTCGTGGAGCTCTTCGCGGACCGCCGCACCGACCTCCGGGGAGGCTCGGAGCACGACGCCCCGGCGGGGTAACGGCGGTGGCGTGCCGGCCCCGCCGCGGCGGGGAGCGGCCTCGACCACGAGCCGCTTCCGGTAGCGGCGGGTCAGGCGTTCGGCTCCCCGGTCCTCCGGCCCCGGATGAGCCTGGGCGGGCGGCTCGGCCAGCAGGACCGCGTCCTGGTGCCCGGCGGGCAGCCGCACGAGCAGGGCTTCGCGCTCCACGGCGCGCAGGAGGGCCACGGCGTGATCCGCCGCCAGGTAACTGCGGTCCTCGGTCGCCACCGACTGCTCCCGCGGGGCAGGGTCGAAGGACAGCCGGGCCAGAACCGGCAGTCCACGCTCGGCGGCGGTGCGGCTCGTCGTGACGGCCAGCAGGAACGCGCCCTCCCCCAGGGGCAACGGCCCGAGCCCCGCCAGGACGGCGTTCCCGGTGGTCCCGTTGCCGTTGACGGCGACGACCAGCGCGAGGTCCAGTTCACCGGTCCTGAGGTAGCGGTGGGCCACCCGGAGGGCCGCGAGCGTGCCGTCCCGCCCGGCGTCGATCGCCAGGCACGGACCGTGCAGGTCGTAGCGGGCCGCGATGCGGGAGGCGATGACGTTGGGCAGCACGCCCGCCTGCGAGTCCTCGGTCGTCGCCGGGAACCGCCGGCGGGGCCTCTCCAGCTCCTGCGCCACGTGGGAGAAGGCCTGGTCGGCGCTGTGCCGGTCGAGCAGCCAGGTCGCGTCGCGGGCGTAGCAGCGCACCGCCGTCCCCACCAGTCCGAGGGGCATCCCGGTGTGCGCGGCGATCACTCCCGTCGTCTCCCGGACGTCGGCCCACACTTCCCCGTGCTCCTCGACGAAACGCGCCGCGACCTGTAGCGCCATCAACTGACAGGGGTCCACGACCGGCACGGTGCGCCCCGACAACCGGACGGCGGCGGGCGCCGGAGCCGGGTAGGGCCGGGGGAAGGCGGCTGCCGGCGGAGCCGCCGTGCCGCGCAACCAGTCGCGGACCGCCGTGGTGGGCGGCTCGCCGGGCAGGTGGGCCGACCAGGCGACCAGGACCATCTGCCCGGAGTCCAGCCGGACCGGCGGACCGGAGCGCAGGTCGTCGGTGGCGAGCCGATCGGCCACCAGCAAGTGCGCGTTGGTGCCGCCGAAGCCGAAGGCCGACACCCCGACCGTGCGCGGCCCGTCATGCCTGGGCGGGAAGCGCACGGC
>NZ_JBFAAX010000417.1:0-5095 GCF_040639995.1 Actinosynnema sp. NPDC023658
GCCCGGCGGCGGTCTGCCCGGCAGCGGGTTCGGTCAGCGCCGCCCGCAGCACCGCGATCAGCCCGGCCACGTGCTCGGCGGCCTTGGCGGCCAGCTCCGACCGGTCGCCGCGAGCCAGTGCCACCGCGTTGCACAACGGGCACCAGCCGCAGGTCCGGGTGTCGTGCTCGCCGTCCTCGGCGGCCATCCGGTGCAGCCACGGCTGCGCCCGCTCGGCGGCGGCGTCGAGCAGCAGGCGCAGCTCCTCTGCGAGCTTCGAGTCCACGTGCCTCACCGCATCCACAGGTCGGGGTCGGGTGCGAACCGCACGGCCAACCCGGTGTCGTCCAGCTCGGCGCCGGTCACCAGGCAGCGCTTGAGCAGCGACGGCAGCGCGACCAGCCGGCGCCTGCCGTCCACGGTGACGGCCAGGTCGTCGCCCACCCGGGCCAGGTCGAGCGACGAGTCACCGACCGGCAGCGCGAGGCGCAACGTGTACTCCAGCTCGCCGGTCCGCTCGACGTGCAGCAGCGGCCCGTCGTCGGCGGCGCCGTCCAGCGGGTCCCGGCCCTGGTAGAGGCTCTCCGCGACGTCCAGCAACGCGGCCGTGCCGACCGGTTCGGCGGCCCGGTGCTCGACCGTGCGCACCGCCCCGAGGTCGCCCAGCTCGGCCAGCACGGCGTCCTGCTCGGCACGCCGGGTGCGCAGCCACTCGGCGGCCGGGCCGCGGTCCGCGCCGGGGTCCGGCACGACCCGGTTGGCCACCACGCCGTCGACCCGGATGCCCTGCAGGGCCAGCGCCGTCACGGTCCGCCGGGTCTCCGCCGCGACCACCCGTTCGGGGGTCAGCACCAGTCGCACGCTCGTCGTCGACGAGGTCAGCAGGCCGCGCAGCTGCTCCAGCTCCTCGGCCAGCCTGCCCAGCGCGTCGGCGGTGGCGTCCCACTTCTCCACCGTGCCGCTGCCGGCGACGCCGGCCAGCAGGCCGCGCACCACGCGGCGGTGGGTCGGGAACAGCCGTTCCAGGTAGGAGGCGAACGCCTCGGGCAGCGCCAGGAGGCGCAGCGTCTCGGCGGTGGGGCCGCAGTCGACGACCACCACGTCCCACGGGCCGTTGCGGGTCAGCCGCTGCACCTCCGACAGCGCGAGCAGCTCCTCGACGCCGGGCAGGACGGTCAGCTCCTCGGCGTCCAGCTCGTCCACGCCCGCGCCGGCGAGCACGGTCCGCAGGTGTCCGCGCAGGTCCCGCCACGCGTCGTCGACCAACGCGCGGGGATCGACCTGGGCCGCGTGCAGACCGCCCTCGATCTCGGTGACCTGCCCGGACAGCGGCACGCCGAGCGCGTCGCCCAGCGAGTGCGCCGGGTCGGTGGACACGACCAGCGCCTTGCGGCCACCGGCGGCGAGGGCGGTGGCGGTGGCGGCGGCCAGGGTCGTCTTGCCGACCCCGCCCTTACCGGTGAACAGCAGCAGGCGGGCGCTCATCCAGCGTCGTCCACCCGGTTCTCCACCCGCCGCTTCAGCTCCTTGAGCGCGGTGTCCATGATCATCTTCTCGGCCTTGCGGCGGAACAGGCCGATCATGGGCACGACCAGCTGCACGGACAGGGTGTAGGTGACCTCGGTCGAGCCGCCCCTGGGGGCCAGCGCGTAGCTGCCCTCCTGCGACTTCTGCATCTGACCCTTGACCAGGTGCCACGAGATCCGGCTCGACGACCACTCGTCGTAGGCGAGCACGTACTCGTCCTTGATGGGGCCCTGGTCGATGTTGAACTTGACCTGCGCCGCGCGGCCGTCCGCCCCGGTCTCCAGCACCTCGGCGCGCTTCACCCCGTTGGCCCACTCGGGGTAGGCGTCGAAGTCGGCGATGACCGCCGCGATCTCCTCGGGCGTCGCGTCGATGACGATGGACTGGGTGGACTCGTCGGCCATGTCGGGGAGGCTACCCGGTGGTTCTGCTTACCAACGCAGCACGTGGGGCGTGCCGGTGCGCTGGAAGTGGCCGACGTTGACGCACTCGGTCCACCCGACCCGGACCCGGCGTGCCATCGGCTGGTGCACGTGCCCGAACACCGACCACCGGGGCCGGTCGCGCTCGATCACCTTCAGCAACGACGTGGAGCCCAGCTCCGGCCGGCGGGCGACCACGTCGTAGGTCAGCTCGGCCACGGCCGGCGGCACGTGCGTGCACAGCACGTCGACCTCGCCCAGCCCGGCCAGCGCCGCGCCGAACTCCTCCTCCGTGCGCAGGTAGGGCCGCCACGGCCCGCGCCGGTTGGGCACGAAGCCGGGGTGCAGCAGCGCGCCGCCCGCGAAGCCGAACCGCAGCCCGCCGATCTCCGCGACCTGCCCGTCCAGGACGTGCACGCCGTCGCGGGCGAACTGCGGCCACAGCTCCGGGCTGTCCACGTTGCCCGGTGTGGCGTAGGTCGGCGCGCTCATCACGCCGAACAGTGCGGAGTACTGCTCCATGATCGCCTCTTGGACGACGTCGGCGGCGTTGTCCAGGCCCTCCCAGAGCGACCGCATGTACCGGACAGTCTCCGCGCCGAACCGGCCGCGCCGCAGCCGGGCGAACACCTCGACCTTCTCCGCGCCGAACACCCGGCCGAGGATGCCCTTGCCGTGGTCGTAGTAGTCGACGAAGTCGACCAGGTCCCCGAGCACCACCAGCGCGTCGGCGCCGTCACCCGCGCGGGCCAGCGCCTCCGCGTTGCCGTGGACATCCGAGACGACGTGAACCCGCACAAGACCCAAATCTACGGCAGCGCGGGCGCCACGCCGGGCGGCCTGCCGTCCTCCAAGATCAGTTTGAGGCCGAGTGACACCTCTTTGGCGGCCAACTGGCGGCGACGCACCTCGCGCCGTATCCGCTTGTCGGACGCATCGCCCGGCAAGTCGGCACGCAGGAAGTAATGCAGCAGGGTGCCGTCCAGGACCGGCTCCAACCACACCTCCATCGTTCCGACCAGCGCGCCGCCGACCGTCCAGCGCAACCCCTGCGTGCCCCGATCGGCGTAGACGTCCAGGGTGAGGTCCGGCCAGAACCGGGTCCACGCGGCGGGCGGCGCGAAGGCCGCGGCGACCACCGGCGGCGGCACTGCGAGGAACGTCTCGTCCACGACGTCGACACTGGGCACGGGTGGGAAGAGTGCCACGACACGGTCACGGAAACACCCACCAGCCTGGTGTATCGCCGGAATCACAGGCTAAGTTTCCCCACCGGTAACAAACAACGTCCGGAGGTCGACGTGCGCGAGTTCAGCGTCCCCGCCACAGCCACTGTGGCTGCCGAGGAGAACCTCACCGACATGGTGTGGGCGAACGCGGAGCGCTTCGGCAACGCCGTCAGCTTCCGCCGCCGCGTCGACGGGACGTGGGTGGACGTCACCGCCCGCGACTTCGCCGCCCAGGTCCTCGCGGTCGCCAAGGGCCTGATCGCGGCGGGCCTGCAGCCGGGCGAGCGGGTGGGTCTGATGTCCAAGACCCGCTACGAGTGGACCCTGCTCGACTTCGCCGTCTGGCACGCCGGCGGCGTCGTGGTCCCGATCTACGAGACCTCCTCGGCCGAGCAGGTCGAGTGGATCCTGTCCGACTCCTCGGCCAAGGCCGTGTTCGTGGAGACCTCCGGGCACCGCGCCATGGTGGACTCCGTGGTGGCCGGCCTGCCCGAGGTGCGGCAGGTGTGGCAGATCGACGGCCCCTCCGGCGACGCGGCAGGCGCCGTCGAGGAGCTCACCGCCCTGGGCGCGTCGGTGTCCGACGACGACGCGCGGGCCCGGCGCAAGGTGGTCGGCGCGGACGACACCGCGACCATCGTCTACACCTCGGGCACCACCGGCCGCCCCAAGGGCTGCGAGCTGACCCACCGCAACCTGCTGTCCGAGGTGCGCGGTGGGATCGCCGCGTTCCCGCAGCTCATGCAGGCGGGCAACTCGCTGCTGGTGTTCCTGCCGCTGGCGCACATCCTGGCCCGCGCCCTGGCGGTGTGCGGCGTGTACACGCGAGTGACGATGGGCCACACCGCCGACGTGAAGAACCTGGTCGAGGACCTCCAGTCGTTCCGACCGACGTTCGTCGTGGCCGTGCCGCGCGTGTTCGAGAAGGTCTACAACGGCGCGAAGCAGAAGGCGCACGCGGCGGGCAAGGGCAAGGTCTTCGACGCCGCCGAGGCGACCGCGGTGGCCTACAGCCAGGCGCTCGACAGCGGCAACGTCGGCGTCGGGCTCAAGCTCAAGCACGCGCTGTTCTCGAAGCTCGTCTACAGCAAGCTCCAGGCGGCGCTCGGCGGCCGGTGCACCGCGGCGGTGTCCGGCGGCGCCCCGCTCGGTGAGCGGCTGGCGCACTTCTTCCGCGGCGTCGGCGTGCCGGTGCTGGAGGGCTACGGCCTCACCGAGACCAGCGCGGCGGCGTGCGTGAACACCGCGTCGGCGTTCCGGGTCGGCACGGTGGGGCGCCCGGTCGGCGGCACGTCCGTGCGCATCGCGGAGGACGGCGAGATCCTGATCAAGGGCGAGATCGTGTTCCGCAGCTACTGGAACAACGACTCCGCGACCGCCGAGGCGCTGGAGGACGGCTGGTTCCACACCGGCGACATCGGTGAGCTCGACGACGACGGCTTCCTGCGGATCACCGGCCGGAAGAAGGAGATCATCGTCACGGCCGGCGGCAAGAACGTCTCGCCCGCCGTGCTGGAGGACCGCCTCCGCGCCCACCCGCTGATCAGCCAGTGCATGGTGGTCGGTGACGCGCAGCCGTTCATCGGCGCGCTGATCACCGTCGACCCGGAGTTCTTCCCGGCGTGGAAGGAGCAGAACGGCAAGCCGGCGTCGGCCTCCGTGGCGGACCTGGTCGACGACGAGACGCTGCGCGGCGAGATCCAGGCGGCGGTGGACGAGGCCAACCAGGCGGTGTCCAAGGCGGAGGCGATCAAGAAGTTCCGCATCCTGCCGGTGGACTTCACCGAGGCGGGCGGCGAGATGACGCCGAGCCTGAAGCTGCGCCGGTCCGTCGTGGCCTCGACCTACAAGCAGGACATCGAAGCGATCTACAGCGCCTGATCAAGACGAGTGGCGGGGGGCCGGGGGGGGGGGGGGCACGCCCCCCCCGGGTCGCGG
>NZ_JBFAAX010000418.1:0-5082 GCF_040639995.1 Actinosynnema sp. NPDC023658
GGCGAACCCGAGCACCGCGGCCACACCCGCGCCGAGCACGCGGCGAACCGCTCGGAGACGACGTCGTTCCCTGAGCTTCCTCGTCATGGTGAACCGTTCCTGCTGAGGGGTGGCGGCCCGCCAGGAACGTACAACCGGCCCGTTCGAGCCGTACAGGTCCGATCCCGTTATTTCTTGTCCGGAGTCGTGTGACTTTGTGTAGTTCTGCCGTCGATCACACCGTGCCCGGTGCCGGCGGTGGCGGGATGCGGGATCGCCGCGGCGACCGAGGAGTCGAGTCCGGTCGCGCATCTCGGATGTCCGGCGGTGGCCCGGTTTTCGGGCTCTTCACTCAATCGTGTGACTCCAGGCGTGGCCACCTGGGACTTCGGTTTTCGGGCGGCGCGCGGGACGGCGGACGGTGATCAACAGCGCTTGACAGTCCTCCGCGCCGGCGGTCAACCTCGGTGCCGGCGACGATCGGGGGAATCGTGGCCGTCCACTTCGACGTGATGACGGGGGAATCATGTCGGTGAGCCACCCGACCCTGGGCGAGCATCAGGGCACCAGCGGGAACCTGGTCGAACGGCTGGAACGTCTCGCGCACGACCGCGGCTGGCTGGAGCGGTCCGCCTACCACGACGGCACCGCGACCTACCGGTTCGTCGACGTCTACGAGGGCGCGGGCAGGGCCGCCGCCGCGTACTCCGCGCGGGGGTTGGGCGTGGGCAGCCGGATCGCGCTGGTCCTGCCGGACGGCATCGACGCGGTGTGGGCGTTCCTCGGCGCGCTGCGGATCGGTGCGGTCGCGGTGCCGGTGAACTCGACCCTGCACCCGGCCGAGCTGCGCCGCGCGCTCGTGGTCGCGGAGCCGGACGCCGTCGTGTGCGAGGAGGACCCGGGCGGTCCGCCTGCCGAGGTGATCGCACCGGCGGACCTGCGGGTGGACGGGGTCGTGCCCTGCGCACCGGTCACGCCCGAGACCCCGGCGTACGCCGTGTTCACCTCCGGCACCACGGGCGAGCCGAAGCTCTGCTTTCACACCCACGGCGACCCGGGCGTGTTCGAGCGGGCCATCGGGTCGGTCGTCGTGATCACGCCGGACGACGTCACGTTCTCGGTGTCGCGCATGTACTTCGCCTACGGGCTGGGCAACTCCGTGTTCCTACCGCTGCACGGCGGGGGCGCCACCGTGCTGTCCCGGGCGCGGGCGACGGAGGCCGACGCGCTGCGGATCATCGAGGAGCGCGGCGTGACGGTGTTCTACGGCCAGCCGAGCTTCTACGCCCGCCTGGTGCGCCACCCCGACCACGCCGTGCTGTCCGGGCTGCGGCTGGCGGTGGTGGCCGGCGAGGTGCTGCCCGACGTGCTGGAGGAACGGCTGCGGCGGCTGCTCGGGTGGCGGCTGCTGAACGTCTTCGGCACCACGGAGATCGGGCACGCCGTGGTGGCCAACGCGATCGGCCACAGCCGTCATCGCACGATCGGGCGGATCCTGCCGCCGTACCGGATGCGGATCGTGGACGAGGAGGGCGCGGAGGTGCCGCCGCACGTGCCGGGCTCGCTGGAGGTGGCGGGCCCGACGATCGCGCCGGGCGTGAGCCGGGGCGGCGACCCGCCGGCGCGCACCGGGGACTCCTGGTACCCGACCGGTGACGCGGCCACCGTCGACGAGGCCGGGTACGTGCGGCTGCACGGCCGGGTGGACGACGTGGAGATCGTCGGCGGCCAGAACGTGCACCCGGCGGAGACCGAGGACTTCCTGATGCGCCACCCCGCGGTGCGCGAGGCGGCGGTGTGCTCGGCACGGCGCGGGACCGGCGTCACGACCCTGCGCGCGTTCGTGGCGCTGGAGGAGCACGCGTCACCGGAGGAGGTGCGGGCCGAGCTGCTCGCCGGCGCGCACGCGTCCCTCACCTGGTACAAGGTGCCGGAGGACGTGGTCTTCGTGACCGAGCTGCCGCGCACGCCGACCGGGAAGCTGCGGCGACGTGACATCCGCGCGATGGCCGGGGGCTGATCCCGTGGAGCGGAGCGGTGTGGACGGCAAGGCCGCCGCGGCGGTCGTCGTGACCATGGTGCTTTGGGCGTCGGCGTTCGTCGGCATCCGGTACGCCGGGGCGCACTTCCAGCCGGGGTCGCTGGCGCTGGGCAGGCTGCTGGTCGGCGCGGTCGCGCTGGGTGCGGTCGCCGCGGTGCGCCGCGTCGGGGTGCCGCCGAGAGCGGCCTGGCCGGGGATCGCGGGGTCCGGGGTGTTCTGGTTCGCGCTGTACATGGTGGCGCTGAACTGGGGCGAGCGGCACGCGGACGCCGGGACGGCCGCGCTGGTCGTCGGCGTCGGCCCGGTCCTGGTGGCGTTCCTGGCCGGTTGGCTGCTGCGCGAGGGCTTCCCCCCGCGGCTGCTGGGCGGGCTGGCGATCGCGTTCGCCGGTGTGGCGGCGGTCGGGCTGTCGAGCGGCAGCGGCGGTTCGACGACCCGGGGCGCGCTGCTGTGCCTCGTCGCGGCGGCCGGCTACGCCGTCGGGGTGGTGGCGCAGAAGCCCGCCCTGCGGCACGCGTCCGCGCTCCAGGCCACCACGTTCGGCTGCGTCGTGGGCGCGGTCGCGTGCCTGCCGTTCGGCGGGCAGCTCGTCGGTGACCTGCGCGACGCCCCGGCGAGCGCCACGGTGGCGGTCGTGTACCTGGGCCTGCTGCCGACCGCGCTGGCGTTCTACACGTGGGCGTACGCGCTGTCCCACATGACCACCGGCAGGCTCGGCGCCACGACCTACCTCGTGCCGGTGATCGTGGTGCTGCTGTCGTGGGCCGTGCTCGACGAGGTCCCGGGCCTGGTGGCGCTGGGGGGCGGAGTCCTGTGCCTGCTCGGCGTGGCCGTGTCGCGGACCAGGCCCAAACCCGCCGTCACGGCGACGAGGTGACCCCGGCGGTCACGACGGTCGGGTGGCCGCCAGGTCCGCGAGGCCCTGGCGGTCGAGGAGGTCGAGGCGCTGGTCGCCCTGCCCACCGGACCGCGCGACCAGGCCCCGCCGTTCCAGCGCGCCCATCGCCTTCCTGAGCTTCTCCGTCACCAGCGAGCCCTTGCCCCTGGCCGCGAAGTCGGCCTTCTCCTCGGGCGTCAGGGTCGGCGCGACCTTCTTCTTCCACACGTCCAGCAGGTCGGCCCGCGCCACCGACGTCTCGTCGCCCGTCAGGTCGAGGATGATCTCGGCCAGCACGCGCGCGTGGTCGTCCCGCTGGGCCGCGTGCTCCCTGACCAGCGCCTCCAACGACGTGCGGCTCGTCGCACCGGTCGTGCCCGGCACGTCGAGCGCCGCCAGCCGCTCCCACAGCGCCAGGTCCGCACCGGTCGGCTCGGTCCCCGCCCCGAGCACGGCGGCGCGGTGGGCGTCGATCGCGGAACCCAGGGCGACCACCAGGCTCATCAGCTCGTCACGGACGTCGTCACCGCGCAACTTGCGCACCTGGGCCGCGATCAACCGGTGCTGCTCCCGCACCAGCGTCTCGAAGTGGGCGGTCTTCTTGGCCCGCTCGCCCTCCTCGACGAGGTCGCGGTCGTGGTCGGCGCGGCTGATCTCCCCCGCCGACAGCCGGGCGCGCGCGGCGTCGCGCTCGGCCTTGCGGTGGGAGCGGTCCGCCGCGATCCGGTCCAGCATCCCCAGCAGCACCCGGCCGGTCTGCTCGACGTAGGCGTCGGAGGTCAGCTCCCGCCACACCTCGGGATCACGGCTGCGCAGCGCGTTGTTCACGAACCGGTCCGCGGCGTGGTCGTCGTCGGGAGGGTAGGGCAGTGCCACGGTGTCGTCCTTCGTCGTGCGGTGTCCGGGTGCCCGGGGCGCCTGGACAGCAGTCACCGCGCGAGCCGATCGCCACAGTGTCCCAGCTCGACGTCCGGCGCCGCCCGCCAGTCCGAAGTGGTCCGTCGGGTCCGGCTCCCTGCGGACGTCCTCACCGAGCGGTCCATCCCGGACGCGGGGCGCAGCGGGGTCCGCGACGCTCAGGCGGGCGGGCCGAACGCGCGAAGCCTGCGCACCTGCGAGCGGAGTTCGGCCGGCGTGGCCCGGTCGAGCGCGGCGGCGACGTCGTCGAGCAGGTCCCAGTACTGCCACTTGTCCGGCCAGTCCAGCGGGACCGAGGTGATGCGGGCGGCGCACGCGCGGACGGCCAGCCTCACCCGCGTGACGGCGTGCTCACCCTCGTAGGCCGGTTCCGCCCACAAGGAGTCCGCCACCGCGAGGTCCGCGAGCAGCGCGGCGTGCGCGGCCTGTGCGGCAGCGCGTCGGGTCTGCCCGTCACGTCGGGCGCGCACGTGGTCGGCACTCGCCTGGAGGGCGGCCGCGACCAACGCGATCACCGCCGTCTTGACGACCTCCTTGACCACGGACTCCCCCACGCTGAACGCGCCCGCGGCCGCCGAGGCGAGTGCGACGAACCCGAGGAGGGCGAACTTCGACACGAACGCCAGCACCCGGTCCAGCAGCGAGTGGTCCTCGGTGACCTCCACCTGCCGCAGGCTGTTGCGCAGCCACTGGACCTGCTGGAGCGCTCGTCGTCGTCCGGCGGGGTCGAGGTCGCCGTGCCGGGCCAGCGAGGCCACCACGGCGTCGACCCGGTCGGGCGGCAGGTCGAGGAACCCGGCCACCACGGCCAACGGCATGACCGCGACCGCCGAGATCGCCACCAGGCGCGGCACCGCGTCGCGCACCCGCTGCCGCGACCTCCGGTCGCCGGTCTGCCTCAGGTGCTCCTCCGTGCTGTCCAGCAGCACGTCCAGGTCGCGGACGACGTCGACCAGCGCCCGGTTCGCCAGCCGCACGTCACCGGAAGCGCGCGCCGCGGCCCGCTCCTCCTCGTGGTACAGCAGGAGTTCGAGCACGGGCGGCGCGGCGGCGGCCTTGTCGTCGTCCTCGTGCTCCCGGTGCGCGCCGACGACGTCGGGCCGGGCCGGGGGCACCGGGAGCTGCTCGGCCGCCCGCCGGGCGTCGGCGACGACCGAGACGTCTTCCACGTCCTGGGGGCGGGGGCGCGCGCGCGCCCCCCCGTGGCGGTGGGGGGGGCAGGTGTAGACAAACCCAACTCGGCCAGCGCTACATACCAGCGGGCCCA
>NZ_JBFAAX010000419.1:0-446 GCF_040639995.1 Actinosynnema sp. NPDC023658
GCGGTCATCAGGGCCGGGTGCTCGGCCACGGCGGCCAGCTGGTGCGGGAAGAAGTATGGGAACGGCCACCGCAGCAGCGTGCCGACGAGCAGCGAGACCGGGCCCAGGACCAGCGCGGCCGCGCCCACCCACCGGCCGGGGAACGTGTAGTCGGTTGTCATGGTGGACAACTTCCCATCGGGCGACCCCAGGGCGGATCGGTCCACAGTCCGGAGTTCAGGGTCGGACCACGGTCCGATACGGCCGCACGAACGGTCTGTCCGCTGTGGACACGTCCCCGAGAGGCCCGGCCACGCGCAGCACCACGTCGAGCGCCCGCGCCGGGTCGGACCGGTACACCTGGCTGAACCACGCCATGTTCGCCTCCACCACCACGACCTCGGCACGCGGGTCGTCCGGCGGCCCGGTCAACCCCACGTCCACCACGACCGCCCCCGGCAGCCCGG
>NZ_JBFAAX010000419.1:456-5079 GCF_040639995.1 Actinosynnema sp. NPDC023658
GGAAGTACGGCGTCAGCTCGCCCATGAAGAGGCCGCGGGCGTTGCGGAAGTACGTGCCGTCCACGGCGCCGGGGCAGCCCGGTCAACCCGGCGGCGAACACCCGCACCCGCCCCGCGTCGGCGCACTCGTCGAGCGGCGCCGGGTCCAGCCGGCCCCACGTCGCGTAACGCGACCCCGTGCGCACCTCGCCGTCGAGCACGAACAGCCGGAACTCGGCGGCGAACTCCACCACCTCGCTCACCAGCACCGGCGTGTCGTCCGGCAGGTCGTGGGGGAGCTCGCCGCCGTGCCCGTAGACGCGGGCGGGGAAGCTCTTGCTGCCGGGCGGCTTGACGAAGGCCGCGTCCGCACCGGCGCGCGTCTCCGCGAGGGTCGTCCCGCGGATCCGGCGGCCAACCCACTCCCACGGCAGGCCCGGCAGCCAGTCGTCGGCCGGTTCGAGGAGCCCGAGACCCAGCCGGGCCGCGACGCGGTCGGCGAACAGCGGCCCGCCGTAGTAGTGCACCGGACCGGCCGTGACCTCGGACACGACGTCCAGCCCGCGATCGACCGCCGCACGGACGAGCGGACCGATCCTGGGCAGCACCGGGGGAGGGACGAACAGGGAACCGGCCATGATGCGCTCATCCTGCGTGCGGCATTACCCGACGGTCGAGCGAATACCCACCCACCCGAAATCGACGGACACCAGTCGCACACCGTCCGTAGGCTGCCGGCGGTGATCAGCTACGAGTGGCGCGGCCGATTCCGGAACACCGAGGTCAACGCACTGCACGCGGAGGGTTTCGACCACCGGACGCTGGACGACGACTGGTGGGGGCAGGTCACCCGGCACAGCCTCGGCTGGGTGACCGCACGCCGTGACGACGACCTGGTCGGGTTCGTCAACGTGGCCTGGGACGGCGGGATCCACGCGTTCCTCCTCGACACCCTGATCACCGCGCCCGAACGCCGGACGAACGCGGGTCTCATCGCGCTGTGAACCGGCCGGCGGTCACCTGGTGTAGTTCGCCGCGACCTGGGTAGTCGGCGTGGGAATACCCGACGAGGAGGAGCACGTGGACGCCAGCAAGCCCGCCAAGGTCGTCAAGGAAGCCCTGGAGAAGGCCGCGGAGAAGGTCGCAGACCTGGTCACGCCGCCCATCCCGGGTGCTCCGGGCAGCACCCCACCGCCCCTGGACCCGCCGGACGAACCGCAGGGCCCGCTGCCGCGCAAGGCGGACCAGGCGTCCCCGCAGACGCGGACCGCCACCGGCGCCGAGACGGGCGCGGCGGCGGAGGTCCGGCAGCAGCAGGGCGAGTACCTGACCACGTCGACGGGCACGCGCCTGCACGACACCGACCACTCCCTCAAGGCTGGTTCACGCGGCCCGACGCTGCTGCAGGACCACCACCTGCGGGAGAAGATCACCCACTTCGACCACGAGCGCATCCCCGAGCGGGTGGTGCACGCGCGCGGCGCCGCCGTGCACGGCGTCTTCGTCGGCTACGGCAACGCCGAGAACGTCTGCAAGGCCGGTTTCCTCAAGGAGGGCGTGACCACGCCCGTGTTCACCCGGTTCTCCACGGTGGTGGGCTCGCGCGGCTCGGCCGACACGGTGCGTGACACCCGCGGCTTCGCCACCAAGTTCTACACCGACGAGGGCAACTTCGACCTGGTCGCCAACAACATCCCGGTGTTCTTCATCCAGGACGGCATCAAGTTCCCGGACATCATCCACGCCGCCAAGCCGCACCCGGACCGGGAGATCCCTCAGGCGCAGAGCGCGCACGACACGTTCTGGGATTTCGTCTCCACGCACACCGAGGCGACCCACCACGTGATGTGGCACATGTCCGACCGGGGCGTGCCGCGCTCCTACCGGATGATGGAGGGCTTCGGCGTCCACACGTTCCGCCTGGTCAACGCCGAGGGCAAGACGTCGCTGGCCAAGTTCCACTGGAAGCCGAAGCTGGGCGTGCACTCCCTGCTGTGGGAGGAGGCGCAGATGATCGCGGGCGTCGACCCCGACTTCCACCGGCGCGACCTGTTCGACGCGATCGAGGCCGGCGCGTTCCCGCAGTGGGAGCTGGGCATCCAGGTGTTCCCGGACACGCCGGAGCAGACCTTCGAGGGCATCGACCTGCTCGACTCCACAAAGATCGTGCCGGAGGAGCTGGCTCCGGTGCAGGCGATCGGCATGCTCACGCTCAACCGCAACACCACCAACTACTTCGCGGAGACCGAGCAGGTGGCGTTCCACGTCGGGCACCTGCCGCCCGGCATCGACGTGACCGACGACCCGCTGCTGCACGCCCGGCTGTTCTCCTACATCGACACCCAGCTGAGCAGGCTCGGCGGGCCGAACTTCAACCAGATCCCCATCAACCGCCCGCACGCGCCGGTCAACGACATGCTGCGCGACGGCTTCCACCAGCACGCCGTGCACAGCGGCGTGGCGCCGTACAAGCCGAACACGCTCGACGGCGGCTGCCCGTTCATGGCGGGCGTGGAGACCGGTGCGTTCGTGGAGTTCCCGGCGCCGGTGGCCGAGGCGGTGAAGGAGCGCCGCTCGCCCGCGTCGTTCGCGGACCACTACTCCCAGCCCCGGATGTTCTACCGCAGCCTGACCCCGGTGGAGAAGGAGCACCTGGTCCGGGCGTTCACGTTCGAGCTGGGCAAGTGCTACGAACAGGCGGTCAAGGAGCGCGAGCTGCGCGTCCTCGCCAACGTCGACACCGAGCTGTGCGCGCTGGTGGCCGCCGGTCTCGGTCTGCCCGCGCCGGAGCCGACCGAGCCGGTCGAGGCGGTCGGTGAGGTGGCGGCGAGCCCGGCCGTGTCGCAGATCGGCCAGGTGTGGCCGCCGGACGGCCGGATGATCGGCATCGTGGTGGACGCGAACGACCCGGCGAGCCTCGACGGCCTGCACACCCTGCGCCAGACGATCACGGCGGCCGGCATGGTCCCGCTGGTCATCGCGGCGCGCGGCGGTGTCCTGGAGGACGGGCTGGTGGCCCAGCGGACGTTCCTCACCGCCCGCTCGGTCGAGTTCGACGCCCTGCTGCTGGCCGCCGCGCCGGCACCCGGCCCGGACGCGCTGCCGAGCCGTGACGCCAAGGCCGGTGCGCCGGCCGTCACCGTCGACCCGCGCGTGGTGATGATGGTCCAGGAGTGCTACCGGCACGCCAAGGCGATCGGCGTGTGGGGCACCGGCGAGGCCGCGCTGGTCGAGGCGGGTGTCTCGGTGGGCGACCTGGGCATCGTCGTGGGCGAGAGCCCGGCGGACGTGTTCACCGAGGTCCAGACCCTGCTCGGCACGCACCGGGTGTGGGACAGGTTCCCCGCCTCCCTGGTCTAGCGGCCCCTCGACGTCCGCCCCGACGCCACCCCCCCGGCGGCGGGGCGGACCACTGCCCGAGCGGGTGACCGGCCGCGGGCGTCGCCGTCCGCGGCCGGTCGCGTCACGTCAGCAGTCCAGGCGCGACGATCAGCACAACAGGCACAACGAGTAGGTCGCCTGGTACGTCGCGGCACTCGCCGGAGCGGTGATGTTGTGCGTCTGCGCACCGCCGTCGGACCAGCTGCCGTACTTGTACTTCAGGCCCAACGGCCCCGGTTGGGGGCTGGGGGCGCTGATCGAGTTGTTCGACCCGGCGATCACCGTGCGGGTGAACGGCGTCGTCTGCGCCGTGCCGCCGACGCTCAGCTGGAGCCCGCTGGGGTTCGTGGTGAACGTCAAGGCCACCGTCCGCGGGTCGAGCTTCGTCGTGGTGCTCTTGGTGCGCCCGGACGAGTCGGTCGCGGTGAGCGTCAGGTCCAGGTAGGACGGGTACTCGTGGTCCGGCGCGGTGAACGAGCCCGACGCCACGCCCGGCCAGTTCTGCACCACGTGCTCGTGGCACGTGCCGTTGGTCGCGCAGTGCTGGATGCTCAACTTCCAGCTCAGCGCGGACGCGGGCAGCGCGCCGTCCTGCGGGTCGGTGGCGTGGCCGGAGAACGGCACGTTCTGCCCCACCGACCAGTTCAGCGGCGCGGTCGGGGTGTCGATCACCGGCACGGGGTCCTGCGCGACCGGCGTGCCGACCGTGACGGTGACCGTGGTGGTGCCCGACGCGCCCGCCTGGTCGGTCACCTTCAACCCCACCGCGACCGCGGCCTGCGCGGTGTAGGTGTAGGTCGGGGTGGCGGAGGTCGAGTCGTCGTACTGGCCGTCGCCGTCGAGGTCCCACGCGTAGCCCAGCGTGTCACCGGCGTCCGGGTCGGTCGAACCGGTGCCGCTGAACTGGACGGTCAGCGGTGCGGGCCCGGACTGCGGGGTGGCCGTGGCGACCGCGGTCGGCGCGTGGTTGCCGGTCGGGTAGCTGACGCGGCGCAGCTGGCCCGCGCCCAGCGCGATGTAGAACAGGTCGCCGCCGGGACCGATCATCAGCTGCACCGGGACGTTCACGCCGGTCACGAACGGCACCAGCTTGGCCGGGTCCGGCTGGCCCGCGGTCGTCTGCATGGCCCAGATGCACCCGCGGGAGCTGTCGGAGAAGAACAGCGCGCCGTCGTAGGCGGCCGGGTAGGTGCTGGTCGACTCGAACGCGATGCCGGAGATCGACGACCCGCCGGTCGGGCACGGGTCGCTCGCCACGACCTT
>NZ_JBFAAX010000420.1:0-5070 GCF_040639995.1 Actinosynnema sp. NPDC023658
GTCGCGTTGGGGCTCGCCGGCTGGTACGGCGGCACGTAGCCGCTGCCGGTGGGCGGGGTGTAGCCGCTGCCGGAGGGCGGCGCGTAGTTGCCGCCCTGGTAGTTGTAGTTCGTGTTGGCCGGGGTGTACGGGTTCGCCACCGGCACCTGCGCCGCCGCGGCGGCGGCCGTGGTGCCCTCCGGCCGGTACATCGGCTGCGGGACCGACGGCGCGGCGGTGCCGGCCGCGTACGTGCTGCCGCCATAGGAGCCGGGTGCGTTCTGGTACGACGCCGCGGCGGGCGGGGAGTACGCGGCGGGCTGCGCCGGCGTCGCCTGCTGCGCCGGCTGGTAGGACCGCTCCACCGACTGCGCGGCCTGCACCTGCTGGGCCGGCTGCGTCGCGGTGTAGGCGGAGGCCGCGGTCGCGCCGCCCCCGCCGTTGGGGCCGCTGTCCAGGGCCGCGTCCGCCAGCGTGGCCGTCGCCGCGGTCCGCGCCAGCGCGAGCTGAGGCTCCTCGGTGCGCCCGGTGACCGGGTTGAACGGCGCGCTGAACCGCGGCGTGCTCTGGTCGACCGCCTGCGACTCGCGCTCCATGGTGGTCATGACCGTCACGGCGTGCTCGTGCAGCGCCCGCGCCTTGTCGTTGGCCGCCTGCACGTCGGCCGCGGAGCTGGCCAGCCCCTGGATGCCGCCCGCGGTGAACGCGCCCGTGGCCTGGTCCCAGTTGAACACGACCGGCTCGGGCATGCTCGCCCGGGCGTTCTCCATGATCTGGCTCTCGTCCTGCACCCGCTTGCCGACCTCGACCGCGGTCTCGGCGGTGTGCGTGACCCAGTCGGCCAGGCCCTTGATCGCGAGCCGCGCCGCGTCCGCCGCGTCGCCCGTCCAACCGGACTCGCTCACCGCGACCCGCTCGTTGATCAACCGGGCGGCCTCGGTCAGCTCGGTGCCGAACTGGCCCCACTCCGCGCCGATTTCACCCGTCTGACCGGGGTCGTTGTTGTTGTGCACCGCCTCGTACAGCTCCTGGTGCGACCGCGACGCCCAGTTCTGGGTGTCGGTCAGCACCAGGTCGATCTCGTGCTCGTCGTGCGCCAGCCGCTTCGCCTGGGCCACCTGCGCGACCCGCGTCGCCCGTGCCACCTGCTCGTCCGCCATGGTCGTCGGCCCCCCTCTAGTTCCCGCTCAGCTTGGTCAGCTCGGTGCCGTGCTCCTCGTCGACCGCGGTGAAGTTGCGGATCGCGCTCTGCACCGAGTCGTGCGTCTGCTGAAGCACCTCGCGGTAGGCCGTCATCACGGCCACGAACGAGCGCGGGTCGCCGTCGGCGCGCGTCTCGAACTTCTGCGCCAGCCGGTCACCCACCGGGTTCGCGCCGATCGGCGCGGGACGGGCGAGCCGACCGGCCCGCTCCAGCCACGAGTCGACCTGGTCGATCTGCTCCAGGAGCATCTTGCGCAGCTCGTCGCCGGTGGCGGGATCGAGCGACACCCGGCCGGAGTTCACGGTCTCCTGGAGTGCCACGACCTGACCGTTGACGGTCGGGACCTCCTGGGGCGGGGCCACTTCATCCCCGTTCTCGGCGATGTACATCGGTATCCCTCGCGAAGGCAGCCTGCTGGACGAAACCCACCATCCCGGTGCCCTCCAACGCCCGGCCAACGCGCGCCCAACGCGGTCCGCCGGAGTGCGGTGACGACTGTGGGAAACTCATCGACTACACGGTGACAACGCCGAAAGGGCTTGCGGATGCGGGTGAACCTGCTCGGCCCCGTTGAGCTGGTTTCCGCAGGTGGGGAAGCGGTTCGGCTGGGCGCGGCCAAGCGGCGGACGGTCCTGGCGGCACTCGCGCTCGAACTCAACCGGGTGGTGTCCGGAGACCGCCTGCTCGACGTCGTGTGGGACGGCTCACCCCCGCCGCAGGCCAAGGCCGCGCTCCAGGGCCACATCGCGCAGCTCCGCAAGGTGCTCGGCGCCGGGGTGGCGCTGGTCACCCGCGCCCCCGGCTACGTGCTGACCGGCGAGCGCGCGGCCGTCGACGTGTTCCGGTTCGAGGACCTGCTGGTCGCCGCCCGCGACGCGCCGGACGAGGACGCCGTGCGGCTGCTGCGGGAGGCGTTGGCGCTGTGGCGCGGGCCGGTGCTGGCCGACGTCCCGGGCGACCACCTGCGCGAGGCGGTGTCCGCGCGGCTGGAGGAGCTGCGGCTGGTGGCCGTGCAGGAGCTGGCCACCCGGCTGACGCGGCTGGACCGGGCGGGTGAGGCGGTGTCCGGGCTGCGCGACGCGGTGGACGCCAACCCGCTGCGCGAGGCGTTGGTGTCCCGGCTGGTGCTGGCGCTGCACCTGACCGGGCGGCAGGCCGAGGCGCTGGCGCTGTTCCACCGGACGAGGGAGCGGCTGGCCGACGAGCTGGGCGTGGACCCCGGTCCGGAGCTGCGCGAGGCCTACCGGGTCGTGCTGGCGGGCGACGCCGCGCCGACGCCGCCGGTGGACCGGGTGGCCGCCGAGCCGTCGCGGGAGCACCGGGCGCCGGCGCAGCTGCCGCGCGAGCACCGGGGGTTCGTCGGGCGCGAGGTGGAGCTGTCGGACCTCGACGCGAGCCTGAACGGGCAGGACTCGGCGATCGGGCTGCTGGTCGGTCCGGCCGGGGTGGGCAAGACGGCGCTGGCGCTGCGCTGGGCGCACGGCGTGGCCGCCGACTTCCCGGACGGGCAGCTGTTCGTGAACCTGCGCGGGTTCGACGAGACCGAGCCGCTGGACCCGCGCACGGCGCTGGTCGGGTTCCTGCGGGCGCTGGGGCTGACCGACTCGCAGATCGCGGTGGACCTGGAGGACCAGGCCGCGCAGTACCGGTCGTTGCTGGCCGGGCGGCGGGTGCTGGTGTTCCTGGACAACGCCCGCTCGGCCGAGCAGGTCCGGCCGCTGCTGCCCGGATCGCCGCGGTGCCTGGTGCTGGTGACGAGCCGGCACCGGTTGGACGACCTGGTGGTGACGGAGGGCGCGTCGTCGCTGCACGTGCCGACGTTGCCGGAGGAGAGCGCCGAGCACCTGCTGGTCGCGCTGCTGGGGCGGCAGCGCACCGAGCAGGAGCCGGAGGCGGTGGCGGAGCTGGTGGAGCTGTGCGACCGGCTGCCGCTGGCGTTGCGGATCGCGGGCGCGCGGTTGGCGTCGCGGCCCCGGTGGACGATCCAGTCGCTGGTCGACGAGCTGCGCGACGAGCAGGGCCGGCTGTCGGCGTTGTCGCTGCCGGAGGCGGGGCGCGGGGTGCACGCGGCGCTGGCGGTGAGCTACCGGGAGCTGCCCGAGGGTGCGGCGCGGCTGCTGCGGCGGCTCGGCCTGCACCCCGGGACCGACCTGGACAGCTACGCTGCGGCGGCGCTGCTGGACATCAACGTGGTCAGCGCCCGCACGCACCTGCGCACGCTGGCGTACGCGAACCTGCTGCACGAGTCGACGCCCGACCGGTACTCGCGGCACGACCTGGTGCGGCTGTTCACCCACCACCTCGCCGCGACGGAGTCCGGAGTGGACAACCAGGTGGCGACGAACCGGTTGCTGGACTACTACCTGCACGTCGCGGACCGGGCGAGGGCGCACCTGTCCGACCACGTGCGGCCGTTCGGGCCGCCGGAGCACCGGCCCGCGTCGTTCCCGGAGCTGTCGTCGCACGCGGCGGCGCTGGACTGGTTCACGCTGGAGGAGGCGAACCTCGGGCTGGCGCTGGACATCGCGCTCAACGGCGGGCAGCGGGAGCGGACGTGGCAGCTCGCGCTGTGCCTGGACGCGTTCCACTTCCGCCGGGGCAACCGGCTGGACCGGTTGGCGTTGTGCCGCATCGGGTTGGCGGCGACGCGCGAGCTGGGCGACCGGCACGCCGAGGCGACGTTCCTGCTGCGGCTGGGGTCGACGTTGGCCGACCTGGGCCGGATCGAGGAGGCCGTGCGGGCGTGCCGGCGGGCGGCGTCGTTGGCCGACGGCGACCGGCACCTGGAGCTGGCGGCGTTGGCGAACCTGGGGTACTGCCTGATGGCCGACGACCAGCTCGACCGGGCGCAGGAGACGATCCTGGAGGCGCTGGAGGTGGCGCGGGAGGTCGGTGACAACCGGTCGCAGGCGAGCATCCAGAACAACCTGGCGAACGTGCTGCTGCGCAAGCACCAGCCGGAGGAGGCGTTGCGGCACGCGCGGGAGGCGCTGGGCCTGTTCCCGTCCGCGCCGTCGAAGGCGCACACGGCGACGTTGCACACGGTCGGTGCGGCGTCGCAGCAGCTGGGGCGTGCCGACGAGGCCCTTGAGTCGTACCGCGCGGGGTTGGCGCTGGCGGCCCGCCTGGGTGATCGCTACCAGGAGGCGTTGTGCCACCGGGCGATCGGGGACGTGCTGGAGCAGTCCGAGGGCACCGCCGCCGCCCGCCCGCACTGGCAGGCGGCCCTGGACCTGTACCGCGACCTGCGCCTGCCCGACGCCGACGACCTGGCCGCCAAGCTGACCCTGACCGCCTGCCCCTGACCCGCTCGCACCACCTGAGCGTTGAACTCACCTGTCGTGAGCGTAGGACTCTCGCGTCCTGAACGTAGGACTCTCGCGTCCTGGAGGTAGGACACGCGGGTGTGCTCGATCTTGGGGTCGCGCGCTGGACGTGCCGGCCGGGGCTGCTCGGTTCACCCTGTCGGGTGAGGGCGCACGGCGGGCACCACCAGCCGTGACGACACTGGAGGTCGGCTCTGCACGTCCACCACCGAGGACGGACGGGTCGGCGTGGGAGGGCGTCGCCCGACCGACCCGGACGGAGGCCTGATGGAGGTGTCCTCGGCCGCCCTCGCGGCCGACTTGCGCAGGCTCCGCCGCGGTCGCGGGGTCCAGGGAGCGCGCCTCGGCGACGAGGTCGGTCCGGCGTTGCGGGCGCTGTGCGGCGTCGGCGACACCGACGCGCACGCCGCCGTCCGGGAGAAGGTGCGCGGGATGTTGCGCGGGTGGAGCGAAGGCCTGCCGGCCGACCTCCAGGCCGTGTTCATCGCCGCCCTCGCGCTGGACGTCGAGGTGGCGGACAAGTTCCTGGGCGATCGGGAGCGGTCGCGGGGCGTCGCCGTG
>NZ_JBFAAX010000421.1:0-5039 GCF_040639995.1 Actinosynnema sp. NPDC023658
TGCATGATGTCGAATGTTGACATTGGCGGACCCGGTGGTCAAGGTGGGGGCATGAGACCTGCCTTCCACCTCGCCGTCCCCGTCGACGACCTGGCCAGGGCCCGCGAGTTCTACGGCGGCGTGCTCGGCCTCGAAGAGGGCCGTTCGGCCGACAGGTGGGTGGACTGGAACCTCTACGGCCACCAGTTCGTGACGCACGTCGTGCCCGGACCGCGCGGCGACTCCGGCCGCAACCCGGTCGACGGCCACGACGTGCCGGTGCCGCACTTCGGGCTGCTCCTGCCGACCCCGGAGTTCCACGCGCTGGCCGAGCGGCTGCGCGCGGCCGGCACGGAGTTCGTGATCGAGCCGTACCTGAGGTTCGCGGGCGAGCCCGGCGAGCAGTGGACGATGTTCTTCCGCGACCCGGCGGGCAACGCGCTGGAGTTCAAGGCGTTCGCCGACGAGTCGCAGGTGTTCGCCAAGTGACCCGCGGGGTGCTCGTCACCGGCGGCAGCCGGGGGATCGGCGCGGCGATCGCGCGCGCGTTCCGCGACCTCGGTGACGGTGTCGTGGCGCTGTCCTCGGCGGACGTCGACCTGACCGACCCGGACGCGATCGCGCGGGTGGTCGACTCCGCCGCCGACACCCTCGGCGGCATCGACGTCCTGGTGAACAACGCGGGCCTGGTCGAGCTCGGCTCGCTGGCCGACAAGACCTACCCGGAGTGGCAGTCGTTGTGGCGGCGCACGTTCGCGGTGAACGTGTTCGGCGCGGCCGACATGTCCTACTGCGTCGCCCGGCACATGGTCGAGCGCGGCGCCCGCGGTCGGATCGTCAACGTCGGCTCGCGCGGCGCGTTCCGCGGTGAGCCCGACATGCCCGCGTACGGGGCCAGCAAGGCGGCGCTGCACTCGATGGGGCAGTCGCTGGCGGTCGCCCTGGCGCCGCACGGCATCGCGGTCGCCTCGGTGGCGCCCGGCTTCGTGGCGACCGACCGGGTGGCCGACCTGGTGACCGACGACGTGCGCGCGCAGAGCCCGTTCGGCCGGGTCGCGACGCCGGAGGAGGTGGCCGCCGCCGTGGTGTACCTGGCCTCGCCGGAGGCGGAGTGGGCGTCGGGCGCGGTGCTCGACCTCAACGGCGCGTCGTACCTTCGGACCTAGGAGTCGGTGGTGGACCGTTCGGGATCGGTGGGCGTGATGCTGCCCCGCGACCTCGCGCCGTCGGCGGTGCTGCCGTTCGCGCGGCGTGCCGACGAGCTCGGGTTCGACGAGCTGTGGGTGGTCGAGGACCTGGGTTTCCGCGGCGGGATCGGTCAGGCCGCGGCGGTGCTGGCGGCGACCGGGCGGATCCGGGTAGGGATCGGGTTGTTGCCGGTGGGCGCGCGCAACGCGGCGTTCGCCGCCATGGAGGTGGCCACGCTGGCCCAGCTGTTCCCCGGCCGGGTCGACGTCGGCATCGGCCACGGCATGCCGGGGTGGATGCGGTCGGTGGGGGAGTGGCCGGCGAGTCCGTTGACGCTGCTGGAGGAGTACCTGGTCGCGGTGACGGCCCTGGTGCGCGGGGAGACCGTCGAGCCCGGTCGGTACGTGGGGCTGGACGGGGTCCGGCTGGAGGCCGCGTGCGTGCCGACCGACCCGCCGCCCGTGCTGGCCGGCGTGCGCGGTCCGCGGTCGCTGGCCGTGTCCGGGCGGGTGGCGGACGGCACGATCCTGGCCGAGCCGACCACCCCGGAGTACGCGCGTGCCGCGTTGGCGCGGATCGACGCGCGTCGTCCGCACCGCCTCGTGGGCTACAACGTGGCCGCCGTCCACGCCGACGCGGCGGTGGCGGTCGAGGCCGTGCGGGCCGGGCTGGAGTGGATCGGGGAGCCGGACTGGGCGCCCCACGTCGCGCCGCTGCCTTTCGGCGAGGAGTTCGCGGCACTGCGCCGGGAGTGCGGCAGCCGGTCGGAGTTCGTGCGGCGGCTGCCGGAGGAGTGGGTGCGGCAGCTCGCGGTGACCGGCACGCCGGCTGACGCGCGGGCGCGGCTGGCCGAGCTGTTCGCGGCCGGTGTGGACAGTGCCGTCCTCATCCCGATCGGCGCGGACCCGTTGCGCGCGGCGGAAGAACTGGCCGCCGTCCTGTAGGGCGGCGGTGTCGGAGGTCGAACGCGGCGGTGGCCCTCCTTGCCCGGCACGACCCGGTTGTCGTCGGCCGCGGTGCTTGCGCGGAGGACTGCCGCCGTTCATCCACCGGTGTGCCCACACCGGTCGACATCGAGCGGGAACGGTGAACTGGACATCACTCGCAGCGGCCGAGGCGGACGGCTACGCGGGAACCGCTCTCTTCGTCTCGGCGGTATCGCTGACCGTGGCGATCCTGTCGTTGGCGTGGAACGTCGTCTCCGTCCTCCGCTCCGGCCACCGGTTGAAGATCAGGATCACGCCGGCCTGGCACGTCGACGGCGGGACTTCCGGCGTGGAGCACCGAGGACTCGGCCCGCAGCGGTTCCCCACCGTTCTGGGCACCGACGGCAAGACGGCCCGTGCCGCCTACGTCGTCGCGGCGTAGGCGCCTGAGAGGAAGTCGGGGAAGGAGCGCCTCGGATTCCGGGCGGTGATCGTGACGGCGGACGGCAAGGTGCGGTACTCCAAGCTGACTGACGCATCGCCCCGGGAGTTCGAGGTGGTGAAGCCGTAGCCGACGCCGCCACGGCTCAAGGCTTGCGTCAGGGATTCCGCAGGACGGGCGCGAGGACGGTCATCACGGCCTTGCGCACGGCCTCCCGTTCCGGTGGGGTGCCTCGACGGTCCGCGAAGAGCAGGTGGCCGGTGCCGACCAGGGTCGGCGCCAGCCCGTCCACCGGGGCGTCGGGCGCGATCCGGCCCAGGTCGCGTTCGGCGGAGAGGTAGCCGGCGATCATGACCACCGCCTCCGTCAGCACCGGGACGCCGGCGGGCCAGGTGCGGCGCAGGCGGGCGCGCAGCTCGTCCCGGAACGTGACCAGGGCGACGATCGCCACCGCGACGGACCCGAACAGGGCGGTCACCGCGTCGGTCAGGTTGTCGACGACCGTGCCGGTGCCCGCGGACTCGCGCAGGGCCGCCGCCTGGACGTCCATGCGGTTGCTGCGGTCCAGCACGTACTCCGCCAGGAAGGCGTCGAAGTCCTCGAAGTGCCGGTGCAGGACGCCCTTGGCGAAACCCGCGCCGTCGGTCACGGCACGGCTGGTCAACCCGCTGGGCCCGTCGCGCAGCAGGATGCGGTCGGCGGCCTCGAACAGCTGCTCGCGCACGTCGCGGATGGCCACGCCTGTGGGCACCGAGCACTCCTCCGGTTGACGAGTGGGCACTTGCCCACTCATAGTGGGCGCATGCCCATTCTACCTCCGGGGCCGACGCCCCGCGAATCCCACCAGGCCAGGGAGATGGCCGAGTCGTTCGGCGCCGACCCCGAGCGCTACGACCGCACCCGACCCCGCTACCCCGACGCCATGGTGGAGGCGATCGTCGCCGCCATCCCGGGACCGGACGTCCTGGACGTCGGCCTCGGCACGGGCATCGCGGCCGGGCAGTTCCGCGCGGCCGGCTGCCGGGTGCTCGGCGTCGAGGTCGACGCGCGGATGGCCGACTGGGCCCGGGCGCGCGGGCACGACGTCGAGGTGGCCGCCTTCGAGTCGTGGGATCCCGCCGGCCGCCTGTTCGACGCCGTCGTCTCCGGCCAGACGTGGCACTGGGTAGACCCGGTCGCGGGCGCGGCGAAGGCGGCGCGGGTGCTGCGGCCCGGTGGCAGGCTGGCCGCGTTCTGGAACGTGGGCCAACCGCCGGCCGACCTGGCGCGGGCCTTCACCGACGCCCTCGTCAAGGCGCTGCCCGACTCGCCCCTCGCCCGCGCCTTCACCCCGCCGACGAGCTCGGACCCCTACGCGCCGCTGACCGCCAGGGCGACCGACGGCATCCGGCAGGCGGGCGGGTTCGACGAGCCCGAGGTCTGGCGGTTCGACTGGGAGCGCGCCTACACCCGTGACGAGTGGCTGGACCAGCTGCCCACCAGCGGCGCGTACGCCGTGCTCTCGCCGTCCCGGTCGGACGCCGTGCTGGCGGGCGTCGGGGCCGCCCTCGACGCGGTCGGCGGCGGCTTCACGATGAGCTACACCGCCATCGTGCTCACCGCGGCGCGCACCTGACCGCACGGCCCGCGGTGCGGCCGAACGGCCCGGTCGGGTTACGTTCTGCGGCATGACAGGTGCGCACGAGCCGGTGTGGGCGCGGTGGCGGCGTCCGGCTCCCTCCGCGGCCCAGCGGCGGCACGACGTCTGGGTGGCGCTCGCGGCGCTGCTGGGCGCGGTGGCGGTGACGGTGCTGGTCAACAGCATGGGCGCGATCCCGTCGGGCGACGCGCCGTCGTTGGCCGAGCAGTTCGCCTGGGGCGCGGCGCTGACCCTGCCGCTGGTGGCGCGGCGGCGCTTCCCGCTGGTCGTGCTGCTCGTCGTCGGCGTGGTGTTCATCCTGGCGCAGGCCCGGCGGGTCGGTGACAACCTCGTGCCGTCGGTGGCGTTGTTCCTGGCCATCTTCAGCGCGGGCGCGTGGGCGGGCGACCGGACGCGGGCGCGGTGGGCGCGGGTCGCGGTGATCGTGGCGATGTTCGCCTGGCTCGCGTACGGGTTGGTGCGGTTCCTGGTCCACCCCGCGCCGCCGTTCGAGGGCGCGGCCGGTCCGCTCGACCCCGTGCTCGCTTCGGTGCTCTACGGCATCGGGTTCAACGTGTTGTTCTTCCTGTCCGCCTACTTCTTCGGTGACATGGCGTGGGTGTCGGCGCGCAGGCAGGCCGAGCTGGAGCACCGCGCCGAAGAGCTGCGCCGGTCGCAGGAGCAGAACACGCGGGGCGCGATCGTGGCCGAACGCGTGCGGATCGCCCGCGACCTGCACGACGTCGTGGCGCACCACGTGTCGGTGATGGGCGTGCAGGCGGGTGCGGCGCGGCGGGTGCTCGACCGCGACGCGGACCTGGCCCGCGAGGCGCTGCGGACCGTCGAGGAGACCGCGCGCACCGCGTTCGGTGAGCTGCGCGGGCTG
>NZ_JBFAAX010000422.1:0-4983 GCF_040639995.1 Actinosynnema sp. NPDC023658
CGTTGGTCGCCCAGGACGTGGTTCTTCGGCATCACCGTCTCCGCCCGCCGATCCGGCATTTCCAGGCCGCCGCCCGGTCCGCCGCGCCCGGCGTCACGTTCACCTACGGGGCGGCGCTGGACGGGTTCGCGGTGCGCACGAGCGCGGCGGGGGCGGGACGGCTCGCGGCCGACCCGCGCGTCGCCTACGTCGCCCAGGACCTGCGGGTCCGGCTGGACGTCGCACCGCGCGCCCTCGCCGTCCAGCCGAACCCGCCGTCATGGGGTTTGGACCGGATCGACCAGCGCTCCCTGCCGCTGGACAGGAACTACGCGTACGCGAACACGGCGTCGTCCGTGCGGGCGTACATCTTCGGCACCGGCATCCGGTACACGCACCAGGAGTTCGACGGCGCGGCGGTGCCCGGCATCGACACCGTCGGCGGCGTCACCCCGCCCGGCAACGACTGCAACGGCCACGGCACGCACATGGCGGGCACGGTCGGCGGACGCACCACCGGCGTGGCCAAGGACGTGACGCTGGTGTCGGTGCGGGTCCTCGACTGCCAGGGCTCCGGCAGCTACTCGCAGATCATCGCGGGCATCGACTGGGTGACCCGGGACGCGGCGGCGAGCGGGCGCAGGGCGATCGCGCTGATGACCCTCGGCGGCGGGCCGAACCAGGCGTTCAACGACGCCATCACCCGGTCGATCCAGGCGGATGTGCACTACTCGGTGGTGTCGGGCAGCTCGAACTCCGACGCGTGCAACTACTCCCCCGGCAGCACGCCGCTCGCCACCACCGTGGGCGCCACGGACGCCAACGATGTGAAGGCGGGCTTCTCCAACCACGGGCCGTGCATCGACGTGTGGGCGCCGGGCGTGAACATCACGTCGGCGTGGGGCACCTCGGACACCGCGTACTCGACGATCAGCGGTTCCACGGCATCGGCGCACGCGGCGGGCGTGGCGGCGCTGTGGCGGCACCGGTTCCCGGCCGACTCGGCGGTGGCGGTGGCCGAGGCGCTGCGGGCGAACGCCACCCCCGGCGTGGTGGTGAACCCCGGCGCGGGGTCGCCGAACCTGCTGCTGTTCTCGGGGATGATCCCGGTGTGATCACCGCGGGCCGCGCTGCACGTCGTGGTCGGCGGCACGCTGCCGTCGCCCACCCGATCGGGCTACTCGGCGACGCGGCCGGCCACGAACACCAGCACGGCGATCAGCACGAGTGCCGCGTAGGGCACGACCACCCGGGGCCGCCCCCTGGTGCCGGCCCACGTCAGCACGACCGACCACGCCCACACCAGCGCGGTGCCGCCGGTGGCCACGATCATCGGCGCCCGGCCGTACGAGCAGACCCCCGACACCGAGTAGTCGCAGCTGCCCGTCGGGGTGAACGCCATCAACCCGTACACCATGGCGATCGGCGCGACGACGCACAGCAGCACCGTGCCGAGCACGGCGAGACCTCTCATGGACCCGCACGGTAGCGCACCACCGCGCGGGTCCACAGAGGACTCACGTCAGCGTGTCACGGCGTCCACGGCGCGGTCACGGCCCACGTCACGTCGGCGTCGTACGACGTCGGGCTGTCGTAGGCGTGGGCGCCGCCGTTGACCGCCACCCACACCTCCTCGGCGTAGTGGCGCACGTTCGCGCCCAGTTCGTTCACCGACGCCAGCCGCACCCCGCCGGCCCCCGGCTGGGCGCAGAACGTCGCGTCCCGCCGGAACAGGTCGGTGCCGTCGGACGTGGCCAGCCGCACCCGGAACGCGGCGTGCCGCAGGTACTGGCCCGGGTAGTTGCGCGACTCGAACGAGTAGCACGACGGTTCCGCCAGGCCCCGCCGCACGACGAACGTCGCGTCGGCCTTCAGCAGGGCCGAACTGCTCGCGGTGACCACGTCGGTGCGGACGAGGCCGTCCTGGTGGCGCAGGTACCGGTCGGTGAAGCCGGGGGTGGTGACGCGGAACGACCGCGTCTGGTCCAGCGGCAGGTCCGCGCCGCTGCGCCAGAGCGGGACGGTGGCCGCCCAGGTCGTGTCGGCCGCGAAGCTCGTCGCGCCGTCCCACGGGTTCGTGCCGCCCGGCCGGGCCAGGTAGACGTTCTCCGCGTAGTGCCGGATGAACTGGCCGGGCAGGTTGCGCGACTCCAGCACCGTGCCGCCGGAGCCCGCACGGGCGCAGAACGTCGCGTCACCGGCGAACCCGGCGGTCCCGTCGTTGGCGTCCGACCGGATCCGGGACGCCGAGTGCCGCAGGTAGCGCCCGGGGAAGTTGCGCGACTCGAACGACAGGCACGCGGCGTCGGCCAGGCCGGGCCGCGCCCAGAACGTCGCGTCCAACCGGCCCAGGTCGTCCGAGATCACGTCGGTGCGGGCCAGTCCGTCCTGGTGGCGCAGGTACCGGTTGGTGTAGCCGGTGGTGGTGACCCGCAGCGAGATCGGCTCGCCGCGCCCGACCTCGGTGCCGTTGGCCAGCGCGAGCACCCGCTGGTTGACCTCCCGCACCCGTGCCTCGGTCACCTTCAGCACCTGCCGGTCGTAGGTGTAGAAGCCGTTGACCTCGTTCTCCACGTCGTACGGTTCGGTGTAGACGGACGCGGACAGCCCCCTGCTGTGGACGAACCGGCCGACCTCCTTGGTGATCTCCACGTAGCGGGTGGTCAGCGAGGTCTCGTCGGGGAACAGGTCGCCGTAGGCGAAGCCCGCGCCGGGCTGCCACTCGTGGCCGACGACCCTCCGGCCCAGGCCGCCGTACTCACCGAGGACGGCGACGCGGTTGGCGTCGGGCTGCCGGGTGCCGCTGGACATCTGGTAGGCGTGGTCGTCGATGACGTCGCCGTTGCCGGGGTCCGGGTCGGAGGCGCAGCAGTTGGAGCCGGAGTTGTGGTTGACCAGGCGGGTGTTGTCGAGGGACCGGACGAGGTCGACGATGCGGGCGGCGTCGTACTCGCCCCAGCCCTCGTTGAACGGCACCCACTGCACGATCGACGTGATGCCCTTGAGCTGGTCGACCAGCCGCCGCAGCTCGGACTCGTAGTTGCCGTGCCCGCCGGGCACCTCGTCGACGGCGTCGAGCGCGGGCATGTCCTGCCAGACCATGAGGCCGAGGCGGTCGGCGTGGTAGAACCAGCGGGCGGGTTCGACCTTGATGTGCTTGCGCACCATGTTGAAGCCGAGGGCCTTCTGCCGTTCCAGGTCGAACCGCAGGGCGGCGTCGGTGGGCGCGGTGTAGGTGCCGTCGGGCCAGTAGCCCTGGTCGAGGGTGCCGAGCTGGAAGACGAACTTGCCGTTGAGCAGGGGTCGCACGACACCGCCGATGACGGCCTTGCCCAGTGACCTCATGCCGAAGTAGCCGGTGACGACGTCGCTGCCGAGGGTGACCCGCAGGTCGTAGAGGAACGGGTCGTCGGGCGACCACAGCCGGGCGTTGGGCACGGGCACCCGCAGGTGCGCGCCGGTGGTGCCGGTGGCGGTGCCGACGACCTGGCCGCCGGTCAGCACCTCGGCGCGCACGGCTTGGCCCGCGGTGCCCTGGACGACGAGGTCGAGGACCCCGGCGGGCACGTCGGGGGTGGTGTCGAGCCGGGTGACGTGGTTGGCCGCGACCGGTTCGAGCCACACCGTCTGCCAGATGCCGGAGGCGGCGGTGTAGAAGATGCCGCTGGGGTTGCGGCGCTGCTTGCCGATCGGGTACCGGCTGCCGTCCACGGTGGACCGGACGCCGACGATCACCTCGTTGGCGCCGGCGCGCAGGGAGTCGGTGATGTCGAACGAGAACGCGTCGTAGCCGCCGGTGTGGGCGCCGACGTCGACGCCGTTGACCCAGACGCGGGTCTCCCAGGTGACCGCGCCGAAGTTGAGCAGGACGCGGCGGCCGTTCCACCCGGTGGGGGTGGCGAACGTGCGGCGGTAGAACATCTGGTCCTCGTGCCGCTTGATGCCGGAGAGGGCGGACTCGACCGGGTAGGGCACGAGGACGCCCTCGGCGAGGGTGCGGCCGATGGGCGGCGAGGACAGGTCGGGCGCGGCGGCGAACTCCCAGACGCCGTTGAGGTTGAGCCAGTCGGGGCGGACGAGCTGCGGGCGCGGGTACTCGGGCAGGGCGTTGGTGGGTGAGACCTGGCCGGTCCACGGGGTCGTCAGGGGTGCCGGTTTGGGTTGCCAGACGGCCGCGGTGGCGGTGCCGGGCAGGGCGACGGCGAGGGTGCTTAACAGGACGAGTCCGGTCAGCCCGGACAGGAGCTTGCGCATGGTGGCTCCGCGGTCGTCGGGGTGCTGGTGGCGTGACTGCTCGTGACGTGGGTCACCCGCCGTTTTTACATCGTTGGTACAACGTTGTAAAGGTATGTCGCGCCGGCTACGATCCCGGCCGTTACCGAGAATCGCCGTGCCCGGGAGCCGGGACCAGAGCACCGGAGGGACCGCTTGGCCACCCTGAAGGACGTCGCCGCGCTGGCCGGCGTGTCGGTGAAGACGGTGTCGAACGTGGTCAACGGCTACGCGTTCGTGAAGCCGGAGAACCGCCGCCGGGTCGAGGAGGCGCTGGTCGTCACCGGGTACCGGCCCAACCTGGGCGCGCGCAACCTGCGCCGCGGCCGGACGGGGTTCGTGGGGCTGGTGCTGCCGGAGCTGGTCGTGCCGTACTTCGCGGAGCTGGCCGGGCTGGTGCTCGGCGCGGCCCAGGAGCGCGAGTGGAACGTGCTGATCGAGCAGACCCTGGGCACGCGCGAGGGTGAGCGGGAGACGTTGGCCTCGCTGGGCCCGCACATGGTCGACGGCGCGATCGTGAGCCCGGAGGCGTTGGAGGCGCGCGACTTCGGTGAGCTGGCCCCCGGCATCCCGGTGGTGATGCTGGGCGAGCACTCGGTCGACCTGGCGCTCGACCACGTGGGCATCGACAACGTGGGTGCCGCCCGGGAGGCGGTGCGGCACCTGGTCGGCCTGGGCCACCAGCGCGGAGAAGTACTTCCACGGCGAGCAGCTGGCCGACGCGGTGCTCGC
>NZ_JBFAAX010000423.1:0-4967 GCF_040639995.1 Actinosynnema sp. NPDC023658
GAACGCGAACTCCTCGTCGCCCAGGTGGTAGACCTGGACACCGGTGATGTCGCCGGGCAGCAGGTCCGGCGTGAACTGGACCGGACCCCTCGTCACTACCCGCCGGGCCCGCCGAAACGAAGAAGTCGACTATTAACCCAGTTACCGGCGTCATGCCTGCGAAACAGGACATTGGTCGGCAAGCAATCCTGTGCGCGAACCGGTTCGATACAGAACGATAAGCAGGGTCGACTCGTGGTGTCAAGCGGCACATGCTATGGCTTACGACGAATGGACGCCATACAGGGCCTTGGGGAATCGAGCGTTTCGGTGTGCGCTCTCGGGGCTCTTGACAGCGAGCGTCTGACTGCGTAGACATGATAGCGCAGTCAAACGGGGCTGTGGCCGGCGATGAGGGTGCTATGACGCGACTGGCGAGGCCTGGCGGAAGTCCTTTGACGCCACGCAGCGTGGACGTCGCGCGGCTGGCCGGCGTCTCCCAAAAGACGGTGTCCAGGGTCCTCAACGACGAGCCGTATGTCTCGCCCGGCCTGCGCCGGCGGGTCCTGGACGCCGCCGAGGAGCTCGGCTACCGGCGCAACCAGGCGGCTCGGGCGCTGGCCTCCGGGCGGACCCGGTCGATCGGCGTGGTGACGCTGGGCAGCGCCTTGTACGGACCGGTGTCGTGGCTCGCGGGCATCGAGCGGGCGGTCCGGGAGATGGGCTACACGCTGCGGGTGGCCGCCACGATCGAGGGCGACCCGGGCGGTATCGCGGGCGCCCTGGCGTCGCTGCTGGACCAGGGCGTGGACGGGGTCGTCATCTCCGAGCCGATCGACGAGGGCGTCGGCCTCATCAGCGTCGACGTGCCGGTCCTGGTCCTCGGCGCGCCGCCCAACTTCGCCGCGCCGCAGGTGGTGACCGCCAGGGTCGGCGCGGGTCGGTTCGCGCGGGCCGCGACCGAGCACCTGCTGGGATTGGGGCATGAGACCGTCCATCACCTGGCCGGCCCGCAGCGGTGGTAGTCGGCACGGGACCGTCTCGCCGGTTGGCGCGAGGCGCTGCGAGCCCACAGTGCGGACGAGCCGCCGGTCGTCGAGGGCGACTGGTCGGCCGCGTCCGGCTACGCGGCGGGCCGGGAACTGGCCGGTGACGGCACCGTGACCGCGGTGTTCGCCGCGAACGACGACATGGCGATCGGTCTCATCCGCGCGCTGCTCGAGGCCGGACGCCGGGTGCCCGAGGACATCAGCGTCGTCGGGTTCGACGACATCCCGCTCGCCGCCTACGTCACTCCCCCGCTCACCACCATGCGGCAGCCGTTCGACGAGGTCACGCGGCGGGGCCTCGCGCTGCTGGTACAGGTCATCGAGAAGCCGGACGTCGAGCTTCCACTGGCGGCCGACCAACCGGTCGAGCTCGTCGTCCGCGCCTCGACGGCGCCACCACCGCCCCGGCCGATCCCGGGACGTGGCCGCCGAGCGATCCCCCAGGCCCACGGTGTCCCGCACGGTCAGCCCGCCGGCAGCGAAGTCCCATACACCCAGCCCTGACCAGCGTCAATCTGTCCACCTACGGCGGCACGTCACCCCCGATCACGCGTCAGCGTTCTCAGCATCGGTGAGAGCACTCCTCCGCCCCGCCTCGGGAGTGATGCCGCCCAGTGGTGCTGGCGTGGCTATTGACCTGTTGATCGAGCCGGTCCTGCTCACCTGCGTCGGCCTCGCCGATGGAACACGGCGGCGACGGCGAGCAGCACGTCGCTCAGGGCGGACATCCCCACCAAGGCGGCCGTCTACGCACGGGAACTGGGGCTCCCCGAGGTCCAGCCCGCTGCTCGGCTCTACCACGCGCTGCTTTCGGTGGGCCGGGATCGACCGGGCACGGAGAAACCCATGGCGCCGTCCGCCGCCGCCTTGGCCTCGTGGCTACCGGAGGACTGCCGTCTGACAGCGGCGGACACCTTGGTCGCGGGGCGGCGAGTAGCACAGGAATGGGTGGGGGTACCGCTACCTTCAGCAGAATGACGACTGACTGATCGACCTCGGAGGAAATTCGGCATCTGATGCGCCTGGTGGTGACCCATTGTGACGGGTTCCGGAACGAGTCATTTCACTGGATGAAAACTGGGGTGGGAAGTTCCCCACTCTTGCGAAGAGGCCTCAAACCCCTGCTAAGCTGGGCTTATGAGCCACTCCCCTTCGAGAGGAGTGGGAAATTCCCCACAGGTGCGTGTTCGGGCAAACCTCTCGGACACGCGCACTATTCACACGGCCCACGGGTTTGATGAGCACATCAGCCTCGTGGGCCGTGTGCGTGTAGCGGACTTGCAGGTCAATGGTCCTGTAGAGGCTCGCCACGCTCTCTATCTCAGCATCGGCAAGAGCCGCTCCGACGTTACCCAGTGAGTCGATCATCGCGTGCACCTCGGCTGCGCTCAGCGCGTCCGGCGCTGGTGTTCCCTCCAGTTCCGCCCGCGCGGCTGCCCGTACCGCTTGCGCCTCGTTCATCGGCTCGACCAACGCCAGCGGGTCAATTCCGGCTTTGATGGCCTCTTGGAACCGGCTCAACTGAGCCTCCGCCTTGGCGAGCCGCGCTTTCGCCGCCTCCCTACCGCTCGCCACGCCGTTCGTTCCCTGCGACTCCACCAAAGCGGCAACGGTGCGGTCCCGGTTCTCCGGCGCGAACAATCGCCCGAGCCACCCGTTCACCGCCTCCTGAAGAACGTCCTCACGGAGGTAGACCGTGGGCGGATGCGTGGCCAGAGCAGGTGACCCGGGCGCGAGCGTCCGAGCCGGACACCGGTAGTACACGCCGCGCGCCCGTGGACTGGCCTCCATCTTCCGACCGCACGCCGTGCACCGGACGATGCCCCGAAACAGGTACGGCCGTTTCGTAGCCCGCTCGGCGCGCTCGGTCTTGCGTGCCGTCTTCAACCCGCCGGCGGACTTCGACTTGCGCAGCAGGTGCGCCTGCGTGAACTCCTCGACACTGACGATCGCCGGATGCGCGGGCTTGCGGGACCGAACGATCCGATCGGCACTCGCCCGCCGGAAGCGGATCACGTAGCCAGCCGCCACGTCGTCAGGGTCGAGCAACATCTCCTGCCGCGCCCACCGCCCGAAGAACGCAAACCCCGTGTACCTCGGGTTGTCCAGGATCGCCCGCACCGTGCTGCCCTGCCAGCCATCGGCCAACCGGTGCCGGTTCTGGTCCGGCCGCCGAGCAAGCCGGAGCGAACAGCCCGTCCAGCCACTTGCTCAACGGTCCCAATACCGCCGCTTCCGGTAGGTAGACATTGTTCGGGTGGCCGTTCAGTGCCGGTGAACCCGGCACCAGCGTTCGCGCCGAGCATCGGTAATAGGTGCGTGTCTTCCGCGGAGTGCCTTCCATTCGCCGTGAGCAGTACTCACACCGAACGCGTCCTCGGAGTGGATACGGCCGCTTGGTCGCCTTTGGTCCACGCTCCAGCTTCCGGCTCGCTGCCAGCCCACCGGCAGCCCGCGAGCGCCGCAACAACTGAGCCTCCACGAACTCCTCGACCGACACGATCGCCGGGTGTGCTGGCTGCCGCGAGCGGACCACCTTCTCGGGTGCCGCACGTCGGAACCGGATCACGCGACCAGCAGCCACGTCGTCAGGGTCGAGCAGCGTTTCCTGCCTCGCCCACCGTCCGAAGAACGCGAACCCCGTGTACCGAGGGTTATCCAAGATCGCTCGAACGAGCGCAGGTGTCCCCATTGCGCGGGTGGGCGAGCACCGGCAGTGCCTGGCGACCGAGATCCAGGCGCCGCCTCCGTGACCGACACCGGGTCCGCTCCGCGCGGATCAGATCGGCCAGGCGGACGAGGGTATGGTTGGACAGCGGAATCACGGCAGGGTAAGACAGCACGGCGAGGCTCCCAGTCGGGGCATCGGATCTTGGTCGACTGCTGTCTTACCGGGAGCCTCGCCCACCGCGCTCCCATCACTCAGCCCGCGCCGTGACCTGCACCGTCAGGACGAAAATGGCTCGCTGATCGCGATTCCACCACGGGCTTCTGCACCTTCCCGCCACCGCCACGTGTACCCCTGTCACCCCTGGGCCACTCTTGCTCGGGAGGTTGGGAAGGGCTGAGGGTCACCTTGTACAGCATAGACACGATCACCCAGGCATGCTCTCAACACGCTGATACTTCGATCTACCAGCGACGACGACTTTTCGAGCGGCGCATGATCGAATGTCACGGCTCGTGTCCTCGGGGCTTCACCGGCCGATGTGCACGAACGCGCTCCACAGCGCCGGTCGGCCCGGATATCGGTTCCGCAGTTCGCGGACGGCCACGTGCAGTGCAACAGCCGGATCCGGGTCGGACCGCACCGAACGGTAGAAGCTCTCCGCGACATCGTGGGCCACGTCGTCGTCGATCTGCCACAGCGTGCCGATCACAGTGGGAAATCCCGCGAACTGAAAGCCGGACGCGATGTGCATACCCTCGTCCGCGAGTCGACCGACGGTGAGCATCGTGGTGCACGTCGACAGGTATGCCAGGACGCGACCGTCCTGGGGCAGCTTGGCGATGTCACGCACGGACAGTCGTCCGCCGGTGAGTGACATCGCGCCGGACGCGGGATCCGTGAGGTCGGCATGTGCGTGACAGCAGAAGTGCGCCACGCCCGCGTCGGCGAGCGCGGAAGACACCGCACGCGGGGTGGCTTGGCCGTCGGCCAAGACGTGGACCCGTCCTTCGAACAAGCCGGCCACCGCAGCTGCTTCCTCTAGCGCACGCGGAAGCGGACGACCGGGTGTCTCCGATATGGCCACGACCACCGCACGAGCGTCCGTGATGTCGACTGACGGCCGGGCCTGCGCGTCAACCAGCGCGCGCAGCGTCGTGGTCGTCGACGACACGAGGTCGGTGCGACCCGATGTCAGGCTTGCCGCTGCGTGCAGCGGCAGCGCGCCGAGCACCCCGGTCGGCATCCACCACACGCGTCCGCAATCGGGC
>NZ_JBFAAX010000424.1:0-4962 GCF_040639995.1 Actinosynnema sp. NPDC023658
CGGCCTCGGGGTCCTGCGCCGTGGCCGCCGACCGCGTCACCACCGGCTCGACACCCACCCGGGGCACCGGCACGGGCAGCGCGCTGGTCCGCACGCTCACGCTCACCAACGTCTGCCGCGTCGCCCCCGGCACACCACCGGGCACCGACGACGGCGGCTCCGGCTGGCCGAACACCAGCACCAGCGCCGCCACCCCGCCCATGGCGACCACCGGCAACCCGACGACCGCCGACACGCACCCGCGCCCACTGCGCGGCACCTCACGATGACTCACCGAACCGCCCCCGACCACGATCTCGCGTGTCACCCATTGGTCGGTTTCGGACCACCTGCCGCAACTACCTCGCCGTCACACGCCCGGGTGAAATCAGGTGAGCGGCGGCAGCTCCGGCGGGACGGCGGCCGGGCGCTCGGCCAACGCCTCCAGGGCCAGCCGCACGGCGGTGTCGAGCTGCGGGTCGCGCCCGGCCACCCGGTCCTGCGGCGTGATCACCACCTCGACGTCCGGGTCGACGCCGTGGTTCTCCACGCCCCACCCCGGACCGGCGAACCACGTCGCGTACCGGGGCTGCGTCACCAGCGTGCCGTCCACCAGCGTGTACTGCATGTCGATGCCGATCACCCCGCCCCACGTGCGGGTGCCCACCACCGGCCCGATGCCCATCTCCTTGATCGCCACGTTGACGATGTCCCCGTCGGACCCGGCGAACTCGTCCGCGATCGCCACCACCGGCCCGCGCGGCGCGTCACCGGGGTAGCTGTCCGCCGTGGTGTACCCGCGGGCCACCGACCAGCCGATGATCCGCCGGCCCAGCTTCTCCACCACCAGCTCCGACGTGTGCCCGCCGCCGTTCTCCCGCACGTCGAGCACCACCGCCTCGCGCGCCAGCTCCACCCGCAGGTCCCGGTGCAGCTGCGCCCACCCGACGCCCGTCATGTCCGGCACGTGCAGGTACCCGACCCGGCCCTCGGACGACGAGTGCACGCGCGCACGCCGGTCGGCCACCCACGCGTGGTAGCGCAGCGGTTCGTCGTCCGCCAGCGGCACCACCACGACCCGGCGCGGCTCACCGCCACCACCGGGCCGCACGGTCAGCTCCACCGGCTTGCCCGCCGTGCCCACCAGCAGCGGCGCGGGACCGGTCACCGGGTCGACCTGCCGCCCGTCGACCGCCACGATGGCGTCACCGGTCCGCACCGCGACCCCGGGGGCCGCCAGCGGCGACCGCGCCGCCGGGTCCGACGTCTCGCCCGGGATCACCCGCACGACCCGCCAGGCGCCCGCCTCGTCCCGCTCCAGGTCCGCGCCGAGCAGGCCGACCGCCCGGCCGCGCGACCCCCGCGCCGGGATCACGTACGCGTGGGACGTCCCCAGCTCGCCCTGCACCTCCCACAGCAGGTCGACGAGGTCCTGGTAGCTGCCGAGCCGGTCCACCAGCGGCCGGTAGCGCTCCAGCACGCCCGCCCAGTCCACGCCGCCCATGTCCGTGCGCCAGAAGTGGTCCCGCATCAACCGCCCGGCCTCGCCGTACGCCTGCCGCCACTCGGCCGCCCGGTCCACCACCACCCGGATCCGCGACAGGTCCACGTCCACCGAGTCGCTGTCCTCCGAGTCGACCTTGCGGTCCGCGGGCACCACCCGCAGGTGCCGCCCGTCCTGCACCACGACCCGCTGCCCGTCACCGGTCACGTCGAACGCGTCCACGCCGTCCACCAGCGTGTCCGTCCGCGACTTCGCCAGGTCGTACCGCTCCAGCACCGCCCGCGGCGGACGCGGGGACAGGTCGTCGCCCAGCACACCCCGCAACGGCGACCGCAGCCACACCAACCCGCCCTTGGCGGCGGTCAGCCCGGAGTACCGCGCGGCGGCCACCGGCACCGTCACCACCCGGTCCGCCAGCCCGTCCAGGTCCACCACCGTGATCGGGTTCTCGTCGTCCTTGTCCTTGTCCTTGTCCGACGAGTCGTCACCGACCGGCCGGCCCAGGCGCAGCGGGTCGAACGGCGACGGCGTGGTCGCGGCCAGCGGCACCAGGTAGGGCCGGCAGCCGGTCGGGAACGACAGGTCGAACACGTGCGCGTCGTACACCGGGTCGAAGCTGCGCACCGACAGGAACGCCAGGTAGCGGCCGTCCTCGGTGAACGTCGGCGAGAAGTCGGAGAACCGCAGCGGCGTCACGTCCACCACGGACAGGTCGGTCGTGTTGGTCATCCGGATGTGCTGCAACGGCCGCGGACCGGGGTGCGACCAGGCCAGCCAGTTCGAGTCCGGGGAGAACGCCAGGCCGGTGACGTGCGGGTTCGCGTTCTTCAGCACCTCGCGCACCTCGCCGGACTCCACGTCGACCAGCAGCAGCCGCCCGTCGTGCGTGGCGACGGCGAGCCTGCGGGCGTCCGGCGACACCTCCAGCTCCAGCACGCGGCCCACCTTGCCGACCGCGACGCGACGCGGCTCGTTGCCCGGCTCGACGCCCCCGACCGGGGAGAACTCCAGGCCCTCCTCGCCGTCCGCGTCGGTCACCCACACCACGCTGTCACCGACCACGCGCGGCAACCGGGCCCGGACCCCGGGCTGCTCGGCCAGCGCCCGCACCGGCCCGTCCCGGTGCGTCACCCAGTGCACCGTCCCGCGCACCTCGACCACGCTCGCCCGGCCGGTCCTGTCCGGGTGGAAGTCGTCCGGCCGCGACGACACGGGCCGGGGCCGACGAGCCGTGCGCGGGCCGCCGAGCGCGATCTCCACCTTCCGCGGCTCGGCGCCCGCCAGGTCGTCCAGGACCCACAGCTCACCGGCGTGCTGCCACACGACCCGCTCTCCGTCGCTCGACGCGACCCGCGCGTAGAACTCCTGCTCGGAGTGCCGCCGCAGGTCCGAGCCGTCGGGCGACACCGAGTACAGGCTGCCGACGCCCTCGTGGTCGGACAGGAACGCGATCCGGTCCCCGATCCACATCGGGGAGGTCAACGACGAGGTCAGGTCGGGCAGGATCCGCGTGAACCCCCCGTCGCCGTCCACGTCGACCCACAGCTTCCCCGCCGCGCCGCCCCGGTACCGCTTCCACCAGGCCGGGTCGTGCCCGTAGACGGACGCCACGACGACCTGCCCGGACGGCCCGAACGACACGTCACCCACCCAGCCGAACGGCAGCCGCCGGGACGGACCACCGTCCGTGGGCACGGCGTGCGCCCACCTCCGGTTGGTGGACGCCTGCCCGGTCGACGTGATGGCGACGACCTCACCGTCCGACGTCCACCCGCGCACGCTGGTCGAGTAGTCGCCCCAGTACGTCAGCCGGGTGGCCTCCCCGCCCTCCACTGGCGCCAGGTGCACCTCGGGCGCCCCGTCACGACGACTGGTCCACGCCAGGCGCGCGCCGGTCGGGTCGAAGCGGGGGAAGGACACGGGCACCTGGTCGGCGGTCACCCGCCAGGCACGACCACCGGCGAGGGGGGCCAGCCAGACGTCGTCCTCTGCCACGAAGGTCACGAGATCGCCGTGCAGGTGCGGGAAGCGGAGGTAGGCCTCGGTCACCTCTTCGACGTTAGCGGGCCGATCATCCGAACCGGACCGAACCCGGCGAACCCGCTCCGCCCCACCGAACCCCGACCGGGGAAGCGGCCCCCGCGGCGGCCCGTCGTCGGCGGGCGGCATCGGCGGGGCGGTCCTGGCATCCGCTGTGACCACCGCGAGGAGACGCCGCCATGACTCTGCACACCGACATCCCCACCCGTGACCAGGTCACCCGCCTGCTGACGACCCGGTCGCCCGCCGGCGTGTCGCTGTACCTGCCGACGCGCCCCGAGTCGCCTGGCGACGAGGAGCGGATCGAGCTGAAGAACCTCGGCGGCGCGGCCGTCGAGCAGCTCCGGGAGGGCGGGGTCGACCGGCAGTCGGTGGAGGCGGTCGAGGAGCAGCTCTCCGACCTGGTCGAGGACGACGAGTTCTGGCGGTTCCAGGCGCGCAGCCTCGCGGTGTTCGCCACGCCCGAGTCGCTGACCACGTTCCGGCTGCCCAACCACCTCACGTCCGCCGTCGAGGTGTCCGACCGGTTCCACGTCAAGCCGCTGCTGCGGTCGATCACGTTCCCGCAGGCGGCGTTCCTGCTCGTGCTGACGAAGGGCTCCGTGCGACTGCTGGAGGTGCTCCCCGACCTGCCCGCGGCCGAGGTGCGGGTGCCCGACATGCCGTCGGACGTGGCCAGCGCCGTCGGCAAGTCGTCCATCTCGGACCGGGCGCCCGTCCGCCGCATCCAGGGCAGCGAGGGCCAGAAGGTGCGGATGCGGCAGTTCGCGCGGAAGGTCGACCAGGCGTTGCGACCGGTCCTCGCGGGCTCGGACACCCCGCTGGTGCTGGCCGCCGTCGAGCCGCTGGACGGCATCTTCCGGTCCGTGTGCAGCTACCCGCACCTGGCGCCGAAGAGCGTCTCGCCCGGAGGTGGCGGCGACCAGGGCGCCGCGGCCGACGGGGCGCTCGTCGCCGCCGCCCGCGAGGTGCTGGACGAGGTGCACGCCGGGCAGCCGCGCGACTGGCACGAGCTGTTCGACCGCCGCACGTCCCAGGGCCGCACGGTCACCGACGTGGCCGACGTCGCCCGGTTCGCCACGATCGGCGCGGTCGACACGGTGTTCGTGGACATCGACGCGGGCGTGCCCGGGTTCGTGGACGAGCAGACCGGCGCGGTCGAGTTCCGGGAGACGCCGGACGCGGTGGACTACGGCGTGCTGGACGAGATCAGCCGGCGCGTCTGGCTCACCGACGGCCGGGTGCTCGCGGTCCGCCGCGACGACGTCCCGGGACGCGGCGAGGTGGCCGCCGTGCTGCGGTTCACCCCGTAACGGCAGGTCGGGACGGCCAGTGGGTGCGCCAGTCGGCCGCGGTCAGGGTGGTGGACCAGGCGGTCGCGCTGTTCGGGCGTCCCACGAACGTGTACGCGGAGGTGCGGGCGCTGCGACCGGGCGCCC
>NZ_JBFAAX010000425.1:0-4944 GCF_040639995.1 Actinosynnema sp. NPDC023658
CCCGACCGGAGGGAGAGCCACCGGTCGGGACGTCGACCCCTCGCACCGGCGGAGAGGTGGGGCCTCCGCCGGTTCCCGTCGCCGGTCCGCGGCCAGGGGACACCCTGCTCCGGTGATCGGGAGCGAACCTAGGATGAACCTTGAACCGGCTGTTCGAGGGAGCCTTCCGCGTGGACTTCGAGTTGCTCGGCGGTGTCCGGGCCCGGGTCGGCGGCGACGACCTCGACATCGGCCACACCCGTCGGCGCAGCGTGCTGGCGGCGCTGCTGCTGGAGGCCGGTCGACCGGTGCCGGCGGAACGGCTGGTCGACCGCGTCTGGGGCGAGCGACCGCCGTTGCGCGCCAAGGAGACGCTGTACGGGTACGTGTCCAAGCTGCGTGCCGCCGGCATCGACATCCAGCGCGGTCCGGGCGGCTACCTCCTCGACACCGACCGGGTCGACCTGGTCGAGTTCCGGGCGTTGGCCGAGCAGGCCCGCACCGCGCCGGACGAGCGTGCCGCCGAGCTGTACGACCGGGCGTTGCGGCTGTGGCGCGGCGACGCGCTGGACGGGCTCGACTCGCCCTGGTTCGCCCAGGTCAGGGAGGCCCTGCACGCCGAACGCGCGGCCGTCGAGCTCGACCGCAACGACGTCGCGATCAGGCTCGGTGACCACGCCGCCCTGCTGCCCGCCCTCCGCCGCGCCACCCGGGCCGACCCGCTGGACGAGCGCCTGGCCGGCCAGCTCGTGCTCGCCCTGCACCTCAGCGGCCGGTCGTCGGAGGCGTTGCGGCACTACGACGCGTTGCGCCGCACGCTGGCCGACGAGCTGGGCACCGACCCGGGCAAGCCGCTGCAAGACCTCCACCTGCGCGTCCTGGGCCACCAGGACGCGCAGCCGGCCGACGCCACGCTCGTCGACGCCAAGCCCGCGGACGTCAAAGCCGTGCCGCGACAGCTGCCCGCGCCGCACCGCTGGTTCACCGGCCGGGAGAAGGAGCTCACGGCCCTAACCGAACCGTCGTCCACCGTCGTCATCACGGCCATCGGCGGCGCGGGCGGCATCGGCAAGACCGCCCTGGCGCTGCACTGGGCGCACCGGCACCTGGACGACTTCCCGGACGGCCAGCTCTACGTCAACCTGCGCGGCTTCGACCCGGTGGGCGACCCGGTCACGCCCGAGAACGCCCTGCGCGGCTTCCTCGAAGCCCTCGGCGTGGACGACCCGCCGGCCGACCTCGACGCCCGGTCCGCCCTCTACCGCAGCCTCGTCGCGGACAAGCGGGTGCTCGTCGTCCTGGACAACGCCCGCGACACCGCCCAGGTCACCCCGCTGCTGCCCGGCGGCGCGCACTGCACCGCGCTGATCACCAGCCGCGTGCAGCTGCTCGGCCTGCTCACCGCCCACGGCGCGCGGTCGGTCGCGCTGGACGTCCTCGACGAGCACGAGTCCCGCACGTTCCTCACCGCACGCCTGGGCGCGGAACGGGTCGAGGCCGAACCGGACGTCACCGGTGAGCTGCTGGAGCTGTGCGGCGGGCTGCCGCTGGCGCTGAGCATCGTCGCGGCCCGCGCCGTCACCCAGCCGGACCTGCCGCTGTCCGCGCTCACCGAGGAGCTGCGGGAGCAGCGCCTCGACGCGTTGGACGACCTCAGCGCCGACCTGCGCACGGTGTTCGCCTGCTCGTTACGGGTGCTCAGCCCGGCCGCGAAGGAGCTGTTCGGCCTGCTCGGCCTGACCTCCGCGCCGGACCTGGGCCTGCGCGCCGTCGCCGCCCTCACCGGTCGTGCCGACACCCGCAGGCCGCTGCGGGAGCTGGAGGCCGCCCACCTGGTCCAGCAGCACCGCGTCGGCCGCTACCGCATGCACGACCTCGTCCGCCTCTACGCCGCCGAGGTCGCGCCCCCGCGCGCCGACGTCAACCTCAAGGCGTTCGTCGGCCACTTCGCCGCCACCGCGCACGCCGGCGACCGGCTGATCGAGCCGCACCGCCCGCCGATCACCGCCCCGGACGGCGACCCGGTGCCGTTGGCCGACGTCACGGCCGCGATGGACTGGTTCGACGCCGAGTACGAGTCGCTGCTGGCCGCTCAACGGCTGGCCGCCGACCACCGGTGGCACGCCGTCGCCTGGCACGTCGCGTGGGCGCTGACGAACTACCACCTGCGCCGGGGGCACGCGGCCGAGGACATCGCGGTGTGGCGGGCCGCGCTCGACGCCGCCGACGCCCTCCAGGACCGGTTCATGCGGGTCTCCGCGCACAAGTTCCTCGGCATGGCGTTGACCGACGTGGGTCGTTACGACGAGGGCGACCACCACCTGCGCGAGGCGTTGGGGCTCGTCGAGGACGACTACGGCAAGGCCGCCGCGCACCGCGCGATGGCGTGGGCGATGGAACGCCGCGGCGACGTCGCCGGTGCCCTGGTGCACGCGCAGGCGCAGCTGGAGCTGTTCCGCGGGCTCGGCATCCCGGTCCGGATAGCCGAGGCGCTCAACGACGTCGGCTACCGCATGGCCCGGCTGGGTGACCACGTCGGCGCCGAGGCGCACTGCCGGGAAGCGTTGGCGCTCAACGAGGAGCTGGGCCACGTCGAGGGCGAGGCGGCCACTTCGGACAGCCTGGGCTACATCGCCCACCACCACGGCCGGGACGAGGACGCCGTCGAGCACTACCGGCACGCCCTGGAGCTCTACCGGCGGCTGGACAACTCCTACGAGGAGGCCAGCGTGCTACGGCACTTCGGTGACGTGCTCGCCGCCGTGGGCCGGGACGCCGAAGCGCGCGACGCCCGGCAACGGGCCCTGACCCTGTTCCGCGCCCAGGGCCGCGTCGAGGACGCCGACGAGGTCCTGGCCCAACTGGCCTGACCCACCTCCCCGCCCCGCCTGCTCACCGCTGCTTGCCGCCGGCCAGCGTCCCGACCGCCACCACGGCCACCGCCGTCAGCACCGCGACCCCCGTGCGGAACCCGGCGCCACCGCCGCCCGCCAACCCCGCCGCCAGCGCCGCCACCGCGGGCCCGACCGTCTGGCCGACCATCCGCGCGGTCGAGCTCAGCCCGCCCGCCGCACCGGCCATCCCCTCCGGCGCACCGGCCACCACCAGCGCGTTCATCGCCGTGTTGAACAGGCCCTGCCCCACACCCAGCACCGCCAGCCTCCAGCACAGGTCGACGAACGACGTCACCGGCAGCAGCAGCAACCCCAGCGCGAGCGCGCTCAGCACCGACCCGGCCATCGTCACCCGCCACGGCCCGTACCGGTCGGTCAGCCAACCCGACACCACCGCCAGCGCGCTCACCCCGGCCACGAACACCAGCAGCGCCACCCCGACGTCCTCCGGCGTGCCGCCCAGCACGTCCGTCACGTGGTAGGGCACGAGGAAGAACATCACCCCGCCCAACGTCGACACCAGCGACAACGTCAGCAGCGGCAACCCGAACGGCCTCCGCCGCACCAGCGCCAGCACCGGCCGTGACGCGGGCAGCCGCCCCCACCACACCGCCGACACCAGCGCCACCACGAGCAGCCACGCCCGGTCCTCGAACGCCAGCAGCACCGACGTGATCGCGCCGCCCAGCAACACCGCCTCCAGCACCAACCCCCGGTCCGGCACCGGCAGCCCACGCCCGTCACCGCGCAGGGACCGCCACCCCAGCCACAGCGCGACCACCACCACCGGCAGCTTCAGCAGGAACACCGACCGCCACCCGAACGCGCCCGCCACGAACCCGCCCAGCGGCGCACCGACCAGCCCGCCGACGGTCATGATCGTGATCACGTACCCGATGGCCCGCCCCCGCTGCTCCGGGGCCACCGCCGCCACCACGATCGGCATGTACCCGGCCAGCACCAGCGACCCGGCCGCGCCCTGCAGCACCCGTCCCAGCAGCAGCACCCAGAACGCGGGCGCGACCGCCGTGAGCACGCCGGCCACCGCCACCCCGGCCAGCGACAGCAGGAACGCCGACCGCACGTCCGCCCGGTCCACCCACCGCCCGGCCGGGATCGCGATGGCCGCCATCGGCAGCGTGTACGCCAGCAGCACCCACGCCGTGCCCGCCGGGCCCACGTCCAGCTCGCCGCCCAGGCCGGGCAGCACCACCGCCGCCACCGTCATCTCGCTGGTGACCACCAGCATCGCCATCGCCAGCGCCACCACCGGTGCCCAACGGGTCCTGACCTGCGCGTCCTGCGTCATGGCGGGAAATTACGGCCGCCGGTCGACCGGTCGAATCCGTCAGGTGACCAGTCACGTGACAGATGCCCGCGACCCTCGCCCGCTCCTAGCTTCGACATCGGACACCGAGGAGGGAACACCCGAATGCTGAAGCTAGCGATCATCGTCGGCAGCACCCGCAAGGGCCGGTTCGCGCCGGTCGTGGCGAACTGGTTCGCGGACCGCGCCAAGCAGCGCGCGGACCTGAGCGTGGACGTGCTCGACCTCGACGACCTGGACCTGCCCGACCGGCTGCACGGCTTCGGGGAGGACCCGGCGCCGGAGGTCGCGCTGGTGTCGCCGCGCCTGCGGGACGCCGACGCGTTCGTCGTCATCACCCCCGAGTACAACCACAGCTTCCCCGCGCCGTTGAAGAGCGCGATCGACTGGCACTACACCGAGTGGCAGGCCAAGCCGGTCGGGTTCGTCTCCTACGGCGGCGTCGGCGGCGGGTTGCGGGCGGTCGAGCAGCTGCGGCAGGTCTTCGCGGAGCTGCACGCCGTCACCGTGCGGGACACCGTCAGCTTCCACGGCGCGTGGTCGCGGTTCGACGAGCAGGGCGCCCCGGTGGACGTCGAGGAGGTCGACAAGGCCGCCACGACCGTGCTCGACCAGCTCGTCTGGTGGGGCACGGCGCTCAAGGAGGCCCGCGCCAAGCGGCCTTACGGGGCCTGACGTGCGCGCCGTCCGTCTGCACGCGTTCGGCCCGGCCGACCGGTTGTCCTGCGAGGACGTCGACGACCC
>NZ_JBFAAX010000426.1:0-4942 GCF_040639995.1 Actinosynnema sp. NPDC023658
AGACCGCGCTGCTGGCGCACCCGGACGTCCGCGAGGCGGTCGTGGTGGCGCGGGCGGACTCCCGCGGGCACAAGCGGCTCGTCGCCTACGTCGTGGGCGAGGTGGCGAAGCTGCGGGAGTTCCTCGGGGAGTCGCTGCCCGACTACCTGGTGCCGTCGGTGTTCGCGCCGGTGGACGCCCTGCCCATCAGCCCCAACGGCAAGGTGGACCGGGCGAAGCTGCCCGAGCCGGACTTCGGCGCGCTCGTCGGCGCCGGGTACGTCGAGCCGACCGGGCCGGTCGAGGAGGCGCTCGCCGCGGTGTGGGCGGACGTGCTGAACGTGCCGCGGGTCGGCGCGCAGGACAACTTCTTCTCGCTGGGCGGCGACTCGATCCTGAGCATGCAGGTGGTGGCGCGGTCGCGGCAGGCCGGCTACCGGTTCGCCACCCGGGACCTGTTCGCGCACCAGACCGTCGCCTCCCTCGCGCCGCACGTCACGGTGGAGGTCGCGTCGGCCGACGACCGGGCGCCGGTGGTGGGCGACGTGCCCCTGACGCCGATCCAGCACTGGTTCCTCGGCTCCGGGCGGCGCAACCCGCACCACTTCAACCAGTCGCACCTGGTGGAGCTGGACCCGGCGGTGGACGTGGACGCGTTGCGGCGGGCGCTGGGCGCGCTGGTGGCGCACCACGACGCGCTGCGGCTGCGGTTCACGTCGGTCGACGGCGTGTGGCGGCAGCACAACGACGACGTCCGCGACGTCGACGTGCTGACCGTCGTGGACGGTGCGCAGGACCTGGAGTCGGTCGCGGACGAGGTGCACGCGTCGTTCGACCTGGCGTCCGGGCCGCTGTTCCGGGCCGTGCTGTTCCGGAGCGAGCGACCGGCGCTGTTGCTGGTCGGGCACCACCTGGTGGTCGACGGGGTGTCGTGGCGGATCCTGCTGGACGACCTGGAGACCGCGTACCGGGGCGGTGACCTCGGCGCCAAGACCACCTCGTACCAGGAGTGGGCGCGGCGGCTGGAGGCACACGTGCTGGAGGGCGCGCTGGACGACGAGGTCGACCACTGGAACCGGTCGTTCCCGCCGTTCCCGGCGCCCACCGGGGCACCGGAGGCGGTGACGGTCGAGCTGTCCGAAGAGGACACCGACGCGCTGCTGCGCGGTGCGCCCGCCGCCTACCGGACCCGGATCAACGACGTGCTGCTGGCCGCGCTGGCCTACGCGCTGTCCCGGTGGACGGGGTCGTCGCAGGTCGCGGTGGACCTGGAGGGCCACGGCCGGGAGGACGTGCTGGACGTGGACCTCTCGCGGACCGTCGGCTGGTTCACCACGGTGTTCCCGGTGGCCCTGGAGCTGCCCGAGGGGAGCTGGCGCGACCGGGTGAAGGCGGTGCGGCGGCAGCTGCGGGCCGTGCCCGGCAACGGGTTCGGGTACGGGGCGCTGCGGCAGCACGGCCTGGTGCCCGACCGCGGGCGGCCCGCGGTGTCGTTCAACTACCTGGGCCAGTTCGACGACGCCGGGTCCGACACCGAGGCCGACCGCGGTCGCGAGGTGCCCGACGACTCGCACCGCCCGCACCTGCTCGACATCTCCGCCGCCGTGACGGCGGGCGAGCTCGTGCTGGACTGGGAGTACTCCACCGAGGCGCACGACGAGGCCTCGGTGCGGGCGCTGGCCGACCGGATGGTCGACGCGCTGCGCGGCATCGTCGCGTTCTGCGCCCGACCCGACGCCTGGGGCCGCACGCCGTCGGACTTCCCGCTGGCGGGGCTGACCGCCGAGCAGGTCGACCGGATCGTCGACCGGGACGTGGAGGACGTCTACCCGCTGACCCCGTTGCAGGCGGGCATGTTGTTCCACAGCCTCATGGACGACGGCACCGCGTACCTGAACCAGGTGCGGGTGCGGCTGTCCGGTGTGGACGACCCGGCGCGCTTGGCGCGGGCCTGGCAGCGCGTGGTCGACCGCACGCCGATCCTGCGGACCGGGGTGGCGTGGGAGGGCTTGGACGAGCCCGTGCAGGTCGTGCGGCGCCACGTCGAGGTGCCGGTGGTGTTCACCGACGTCACCGACGAGGTCGTGGCGGCCGACGCGGCGGCGGGCGTGGACCTGACCACCGCGCCGCTGATGAGGCTCGTGGTCGGGAAGGTGTCCGACACCGAGGTCGACCTGCTGTGGACCTCGCACCACCTGCTGCTGGACGGCTGGAGCACCGCGCAGGTGTTCGGCGAGGTGCTCAACGAGTACGCGGGCGGCACGCCCACCCCGCGGCGGCCGTTCCGCGACTACCTGGCCTGGCTGGCGGAGGTCGACCAGTCCGCCGCCGAGCGGTACTGGCGCGGCGCGCTGGCCGGGTTCGACACGCCCACCCCGCTGCCGTTCGACCGGTCGCCCGCGCAGGCGCACCGCGCCGAGTCGTCCGCGCAGATCGTGCTGGACCTGCCCGCCGACCGGCTGGACGCGGTGGCCCGCGCCCACGGGCTGACGGTGAACACGCTGGTGCAGGGCGCGTGGGCGGTGCTGCTGGCGCGCACCTCCGGGCAGCGGGACGTGGTGTTCGGCAGCACGGTGTCCGGCCGCCCGGCCGAGCTGCCCGGCGTCGAGTCGATCGTCGGCATGTTCATCAACACCGTGCCCACCAGGGTGTCGGTGGAGTCCGACGCCGAGGTGGTCGACTGGCTGCGCCGGTTGCAGGGCGCGCAGACCGAGTCCCGGCAGTTCGAGCACGTCTCGCTGGCGCAGGTGCAGGGGTGGGCCGGGATCGCGTCGGACTCGGGCACGCGGCTGTTCGACAGCCTGCTGGCGTTCGAGAACTACCCGGTCGACAAGGACACGCCCGACGGCGCACCCGGCATCGGGGAGGTGGACGGCCTGGACACCACGTCGTTCCCGCTCACCGTCCGCGCGCACGTGGACGACGCCCTGCACGTGGAGCTGACCTACGACCCCCGGTTGTTCGACGACGGCACGATCCACGCGCTGGGCGACCGGTTGGCCCGGCTGCTCGACGCGATCGGGGAGAATCCGCGCCGACGGGTGTTCGAGCTGCCGTGGCTGTCCGACGACGAGCGCGACCGCGTGCTGGTCGGCTGGAACGGCGCGTCGTCCGGCTCCGCGGTCGAGGACACCATCCCGTCGCTGTTCGCCGCCCAGGCGGCGCGCACGCCGGATGCCGTCGCGGTGACCTGCGAGGGCGCGAGCCTGACCTACCGCGAGCTGGACGAACTGTCCAACCGGTTGGCGCACCACCTCATCGCGCGGGGCGCCGGACCGGAGTCGCTGGTGGCCCTGAGGTTCCCGCGCTCGCTGGACCTGGTCGTCGCGGTCCTCGGTGTGCTGAAGTCCGGCGCGGCCTACCTGCCGCTGGACGTCTCGTACCCGGCAGACCGCGTCGCGCACATGATCGAGGACGCCCGGCCGACCACGACGCTGGAGGCCCTGCCGGACCTGTCCGGGTCGCCGGTGGACGCGCCCGAGGTGCCGCTGCGCCCCGAGAACGCGGCGTACGTGATCTACACGTCCGGTTCGACGGGCAGGCCCAAGGGCGTGGTGGTGCCGCACTCGAACGTGGTGCGGTTGTTCTCCGAGACCGACCACTGGTTCGGCTTCGGCCCGGACGACGTGTGGACGTTGTTCCACAGCTACGCGTTCGACTTCTCGGTCTGGGAGCTGTGGGGACCGCTGCTGCACGGCGGTCGCCTGGTCGTGGTGCCCTACGAGGTGTCGCGGTCCCCGCGCGAGTTCGCCCGGCTGCTGGCCGACGAGCGCGTGACGGTGCTCAACCAGACGCCCTCGGCGTTCTACCAGCTCATCGCGGAAGCACCCGACCTCGACCTCCGCTACGTCATCTTCGGCGGCGAGGCGCTGGACGTGCGCAAGCTGGACGGGTGGCGCGGGTCCGGGGCGTTGATCAACATGTACGGGATCACCGAGACCACGGTCCACGTGACGTGGACGCCGGCGGACGGCTCGATCGGCGTGCCCATCCCCGACCTGCGGGTCTACGTGCTGGACGACGAGCTCCAGCCCGTCGCGCCGGGCGTGGTCGGTGAGATGTACGTGGCCGGGCCCGGCGTGGCCCGGGGCTACCTCAACCGGGGCGGCCTGACCGCGCAGCGCTTCCCGGCCAACCCGTTCGGCCCGCCCGGCACCCGGATGTACCGCACCGGCGACCTGGCCCGCTGGGTCGACGGCAGGCTGGAGTACTTCGGCCGCGCCGACCAGCAGGTCAAGATCCGCGGGTTCCGGATCGAGCTGGGCGAGATCGAGGCCGTGCTGGCCGTGCACGACGCCGTGGCGCAGGTCGCGGTGATCGTGCGGGAGGACCGGCTGGTCGCCTACTACGTGCCCGAGGGCACGGCGGAGGCCGCCGGGCTGCGCGAGCACGTCGAGCGGGTGTTGCCGGACTACATGGTGCCGACCGCGTACGTGGCGCTGGAGCGGCTGCCGCTCAACGCCAACGGCAAGCTGGACCGGGCCGCGCTGCCCGCGCCGGAGCGCGAGGCGTCGGCGGCGGGCGGGTTCGTCGCGCCGCGCACCGAGGCCGAACGGCTCGTCGCCGGCGTGTGGGCCGACGTGCTGGGGCTGGCCGAGGTCGGCGTCGAGGACAACTTCTTCACCCTCGGCGGCGACTCGATCTCCAGCATCCGGGTGGTGTCGAAGCTGCGGTCGTCGTTCGACGTCTCGCCGCGCGACCTGTTCGACCACCCGACGGTGGCCGCGCTCGCCGCCCGGCTGTCCGGGACGGTGGCGGACGACGCCGTGATCGGGCGGGTCGAGGGTGACGCGCCGCTGTCGTTCGCGCAGCAGCGGTTGTGGTTCCTGGACCAGTTCTCGCCCGGCGGGACGGAGTACGTGACGCCGCTGGCCGTGCGGCTGCGCGGCGAGCTGGACGTGCCGCGGCTGGAGCGGGCGCTGACCGCGCTGGTCGAGCGGCACGAGTCGCTGCGCACGACGTT
>NZ_JBFAAX010000427.1:0-4931 GCF_040639995.1 Actinosynnema sp. NPDC023658
GACGTCACACCCACGTTGTCCGTCGACGCGTCCCACGCCAAGTCCACAGCGGTCGTGGTCTGGGACGTGGACCGCACATTGCCCGGCACGGTCGGAGCCTGGGTGTCCGGCAACGCCTTCGTGCGCACCTTCACCGCCGCACTCTTGACCGAGGCGTTGCCCGCCGCATCCTTCGCGATCACCGTGTAGCTGTGCTCGCTGTCCGGCGTCAGACCGTCGATCGTGGCCGTCGTACCGGAGACGATCGCGACACACGTGTCACCCTCGAACACCTCGTACGACGTCACACCCACGTTGTCCGTCGACGCGGTCCAGCCGAGGGTGACGCTGGACTGCGTGACGTCCGTGACCGTGACACCGGTGGGCGCGGTCGGGCCCTCGGTGTCCGGCACGGCCGCGGTGCGCGCCGTGACCGGGGCGCTCCTGGCCGAGGCGTTGCCCGCCGCGTCCTTGGCCACCACGGTGAACGTGTACTCGGTGTCGGCCGCCAGGCCTGTGACGGTGGCCGTCGTGCCGGTGACGATGACGACGCACGTGTCACCGTCGAACACCTCGTACGTCGTCACACCCACGTTGTCCGTCGACGCGTCCCACTCCAGGCCGATGCTCGTCGCGGACGCACCGGTGGAGCGGACGTTGGTCGGCGGGGTCGGGCCCTCGGTGTCGGGCGCGGCGAGCGTGCGCACGGTGAGGGCGTTGCTGGAGGCCGAGGCGTTGCCCGCCGCGTCCTTGGCGATCACGGTGTAGGTGTGCTCGGTGTTCGGGGTGAGTCCTTCGACCGTGGCCGTGGTGCCCGTGACGATGGCGACGCACGTGTCACCCTCGAACACCTCGTAGGTCGCCACGCCGACGTTGTCGCTCGCCGCGGACCACGCCAGCGAGACGCTGGTCGGCGTCACACCGGTGGAGACCAGGTTGCCCGGCGCCGTCGGGGCCTGGGTGTCGGGCACGGCCTTCGTGCGGGCCGTGACCGGGGCGCTGGCCGACGAGCGGTTGCCCGCCGCGTCCTTCGCCACCACGGTGAAGGTGTGCTCGGTGTCGGCGGCCAGGCCGTCGACGGTGGCGCTGGTGCCCTCGACGCTCGCCGCGACGGTGTCGCCGCGGTAGACGTCGTAGCCGGTGACGCCGACGTTGTCGGTGGCCGCGGTCCAGGACAGCGGCACGCTGTTCTGCGTGGTCTCACCGGCAGTGAGGCCGGTCGGCGTGGACGGCGCCTCGGTGTCCCGCGCCGGGGTGACGGTGAACGTGTGCAGCACGGTGCGCTGCGCCGCGTCCACCGGCGTGCAGTCCGCGACGAACGTGCCGAGGCCCGTGTCGCTGCCGTCCGCCTTCTTCGGGGTCATGCTGATGACGAGGTCGTGCACCGACAACGTCGCCGTGCCCGGCTGGTCGAACGTCAGCGCGGGCGCGAACCCGGCACCGTTGACGACCAGGTCGCCGGCCGGGATGGGTTGGTTGGGCATGTTCGTCGGCACGGCGACCGCCAGGTGACCCTGCGGCGACTTGACCAACGACGTCGCCGTCGCCGTGCCCTGCACCGTTTCCGCGCCGATGAGGCGCAGCGCCTGGGTCGACGTCGGTCCGGCGTTCGCGACCGCGGTGATGTCGATCCTCGGCGTGGGCTGCCCGACGGCGATCTCCGCCGGCAGGCTGTTGGTGTTGATGTCGACCGTGACGGTCTGGTTGCCGATCAGCGGGAACGGGCAGCTGTAGACCTGGCGCAGCGGCGGGGTGCCGCCGACACCGGCCGGTGTCTCGGGCGTGACCGCCGCGCCCGTGACGGTGTAGGTCTGCAACGTGGTGTCCTGGTTCGGGGCGGGTGTGCAGTCGGCCACGAACGTGCCCAGGTCGGTCGGCGTGCCGTCGGCCTTGAGCGGGGTCATCTCCAGCACCAGGTCGGTGACCTCGACGGTGGCCGTGCCCGGCCGGTCGAAGCGCAGTCCCGGCGCCGAGCCGACGGCGTTGACCACGAGGTCGTTGCCGACGGCCGGGATCGGCTGGTTCGACACGGTGGTGTCGACCCGCACGGTGAGCGCACCCTGGTCACCGGGCGCGCTGACCCTCGACGTGGCTCGGGCCGTGCCCCGGATCGTCTCCGCACCGGCCATGCGCAGACCCTGCGTCGCCGCCGCGCCCACGTTGGCCACGGCGGTGATGTCGAGGTTCGGGGTGAACGCGCCGGCGGCGACCGCGGACGGCTGCGTCAGCTTGGTCCTCACGCTGACGCTCTGGTCGCCGATGAGGGGGACCGGGCAGTTGTAGGACTGGGTCAGGTCGCCCTGCGCAGCCGAACTCGTGCCCGTGCCCATCAGGAGGCCCGCGACGACCAGGGCCGCGGTGGCCACCGCGCCGAGCCTGGTCGACCCGAGGGCCGGTTTTCTGCGTCTCACGGATCATCCTCCCTGGCGCCGAGCGCGCGCCAGCAAATAGGGGCAGGTGGGAATGGTTCGCAGACGGGCTGCAACGGCAAATTAACGACCCCCTCGACACACGTGCAAGACTATCGATTGCGCATTTCTTGCGGTGTTTGAAAATTGTCATTGTCGGACAAATATCGAAGCCGCCACCTGCACGGACCCGACACCGGACGGCGTCGGCCGCCCTCCGGAACTAGCATCCGGAGCACATTCCCGGGATTCTTTTTTGGCACGCACATGACAAACCGCGCGCCGAGTGCTCGGCGCGCGGTCGTCGGGGTCGTGCTCGGTGGCGTGGCTCAGAAGGTGAGCCGCCAGGCGTCCACGTAGCCGGTGTCCTGGCTGTACACGTCCTGGACCTTGAGCCGCCACGTGCCGTTGGCCGGTTCGGACGACGCGTTCACCGCGTAGGTGGTGACCACGTCGGGCGTGCTGGAGTTGCTGGAGCTCTTGAGCCGGTAGGTGGAGCCGTCCGGCGCGACCAGGTCGATCACCAGGTCACCGCTGTAGGTGTGCTTGATGTCCACGCCGACCTTCAGCGTGGAGGGCGCGTTGCCCGACACGCCGCTGACGGTGATGTTGCTGTACACGCCCGCGCCCGCGTCGGGGATCGTCACGTTGTCCAGGTTCTCGAACACCTTGCCGGGCGGTTGGGGCGTGCCGCCGAGGTCGGCCGCCGCCTGGTTGATGGCCGCGGCGAACGTGCTGACCTCCGTGTAGACGCCGGGGTTGTCCGGCCGCGCGCACCCGTTGCCGTGGCTGACGATGCCGACCTGGACCCACGCGCCGTTGTTGTCGCGGCGGAACATCGGGCCGCCCGAGTCGCCCTGGCAGGTGTCGACGCCGCCGGCGAGCTTGCCCGCGCACAGCTCGGCGGCCGGGATCAGGTCCGCGTAGTACGGGTCGGAGTTCTTGCACGTGGTGTCGTCGATGTAGTCGACGTTCGCCTTCATCAGGTAGCGGGACTGGCCGCCGCCCTCGCGCGTCGCGCCCCACCCGGCGACGGTGAACACACCGGTGTTGTAGGCCGCGGTGGTGGCGATGGGCAGCAGCGCCGCCCCGGTGATGGGGCTGGCGAGCTTGATGATCGCCCAGTCACCGCCGGTGGACGTGGGGTAGGTGGGCGACCGGTGCACGTAGGTCGACGTGCGGGTGATCCGGGACGTGTCCTGGAGGTCCGCCACGCCGTAGGTGGCGGTGATGGAGGTGTTGTTGCCGGTGCGGGTGACGCAGTGCGCCGCCGTCAGCACCAGCTGGTCGGTCAGCATCGCGCCGCCGCAGCCCATGGACAGGCGGACCATCCACGGGAACTCGCCCTTGGCGGCCTGGGTGCCGCCGACGACCATCGGGGTGGGGGTGCCGGTGTCCGGCGGGGGCGGTGCGGCGATCGCCTGGCCCGCGAAGGCGGCCAGGGTGGCGACGACGCCCAGTGCCAGGGCGAAGCCTCTTCTCGCGGTGTTGCGCACGGTCGGTCCTTCCCGCGCCCGGCCGTGGTCGTGCTCGCAGGGTGGCCGGACGTCGAGATCGCAGGGAACTGCCCGCCGGCCCCTCAGCCGGCGACTCATCGTCCGTGCCGGAAGGGCTGCTCACAATCCGTCGATCGACGGGAGTTCTTCCGGGTGCGGATGGCCGCGCCGATCGGGGTTGCCGCTACTGGATCGTCGAGGCGGTGACCGAGGGGTCGGCCGCACCCAGGAAGAAGATGCCCTTGTAGCCCGGGGTCTCGAAGCCCGCGCTCGGGTTGCGGCGCAACGTGGACTTCTCCACCGCCAGCGTGCCGGTGCGGTCGTTGCTGACGAAGAACACCGCGCCACCGCCCTCGTTGGCCTCGTTGTCCTCCACGACGCTGCCGGCGAGGTGGACGGTGAACCTGTTGCCGTCCGCGTAGATCGCGCCGCCGCTGCCGCCACCCGGCGTGCCCGCGCGGGCCGGGTTGGCGCCGCGACCGACCGCCGAGTTGTTGCGCAGCACGCTGTTCAGCACCTCCCAGGAGACGCCGATGCTGCTCAGCGCGCCGCCGTTGGCGCACGTGCCGCCGTCGAACGTGCTGCCGACCACGAACACCGGGCGTCCGGCCGACTGGCTGAGCACGCGCATCCCGGCACCGCCCAGGTCCGGCCCGTTCCGGTCGCACTCGTTGCGCAGGAACGTCGCGTCGACCACCTTCACCCGTCCACCGCGCACGAAGACCGCGCCACCCCCTTCGGCGGCGCCGACGGAGTTGCCGTCCGCCAGCGTGATGTGCTGGATGGTCAACCGCGGGTGGTCCTGGTCCTGGCAGTGGGAGGTGGTGATGCCCAACGCCTCGTCGCACGTGTTCTGGTACAGGATCCGGCGCTGCCCCGCGCCGCTGAGGGTGACCAGGCCCCCGCCGTCCAGCACGACGTCCGGCGCGGCGTCGTTGCGCACCTGCGCGGTCACGGTCATGGTGATCGTGACGGGGTCCGGCCCGCAGTCGAACGTGATGACCCCGCCGCCCGCGACCGCCGCCACCACGGCCTGGGACGTGCAGCC
>NZ_JBFAAX010000428.1:0-4930 GCF_040639995.1 Actinosynnema sp. NPDC023658
CTATCTCCAGGTCTTCCCGGGCGGTGACGACGAAAGTGCGGACACCCGCATCGCGCCCGGTGATGTCGGTGTCGCCGTCGACGTGCTCGTTGCGTTCCTCGTCGAGGGTGACGCCGAGGAACGCCAGGCGTTCGGCGGCACGGCGGCGCACCGTCGCGGACCTCTCACCGACACCGCCGGTGAACGCCAGGGCGTCGACACCGCCGAGCGCGGCGGCCATCGACGCGATCCCGCCGACCAGCCGGTGCGTGTAGACGTCGAGCGCCAGCACGGCGTCCGGCTCGTCCCGGGCCGCTGCGGCGTCGATCTCGCGCATGTCGCCGGTGCCGGCCAGGGCGGTGAGGCCGGACTCCTCCTCCAACGTGGTGGCGACCTCGTGCGGCGACAGGCCCTCGTGCTCCTCCAGCCAGAGCAGCAGGCCGGGGTCGACCGTGCCGGACCTGGTGGCCATGACCAGGCCTTCCAACGGGGTGAAGCCCATGGTGGTGTCGACGCTGCGGCCGTCGGCGACCGCGGCCAGCGACGCGCCCGCGCCCAGGTGGCAGGTGACCAGCCGCAGGCCGGGCGACGCCAGTTCGGCCACCCGCCGCGCGCAGTAGGCGTGGGACAGGCCGTGGAAGCCGTAGCGGCGGATCTCGTACCGGTCCCGCCACCTCGCGGGCACGGCGTAGGTCGCCGCCGCCGCCGGGATGGTGGTGTGGAACGCGGTGTCGAAGCACGCGACCGCCGGCACGTCCGGGAGCAGCCGGTGCACCGCGTCCAGGCCGGCCAACGACTTCGGCTGGTGCAGCGGCGCGAGCGAGGTCAGGTCCACCAGCGCCTGCCGGACCAGGTCGTCGAGCACCACCGGGTCGGTGAACCGGGTGCCGCCGTGCACCACCCGGTGACCCACGGCGTCCGGCGTGGGCCAGTCCGCCAGCACCTCGCCCAGCCGGGCCGGGTCCGGTTCGACGTCGGCGGTGCGCTCCACCGCGTCGTCGGGGCCCAGCAACCGCAGCTTCAAGCTCGACGAGCCGGCGTTGACCACCAGCACCCGCACGTCAGCCCCACGTCCACCCGGCGATGGCCGGGTCGTCCTCGCCGTGCTCGCGGGTGTGCTGGACCGCGGCCAGCCGGGCGTCCGCCATGCGCTGCCGCAACGACGCCGCCGCGCCGCCCAGCGCCGGCACCCGGTCGATGACGTCCATGACGAGGTGGAACCGGTCCAGGTCGTTCAGCATCACCATGTCGAACGGCGTGGTCGTGGTGCCCTCCTCCTTGTAGCCGCGCACGTGCATGTTGACGTGGTTCGCACGGCGGTAGGTGAGGCGGTGGATGAGCCACGGGTAGCCGTGGAACGCGAAGATCACCGGCTTGTCCGTGGTGAACAGGGCGTCGAAGTCGCGGTCGGACAGGCCGTGCGGGTGCTCGGTGTCCGGTTGCAGGCGCATGAGGTCGACCACGTTGACCACGCGCACCTTCAGCTCCGGCAGGTGCTCGCGCAGCAGCTTCGCCGCGGCGAGGGTCTCCAACGTCGGGATGTCGCCCGCGCACGCCAGCACCACGTCCGGCTCGCCCTCGGTGGTGCCCGCCCAGTCCCAGATGCCCAGGCCGCGCGCGCAGTGGGCGATCGCCTCGGACATGCCCAGGTAGTTCAGCGCGGGCTGCTTGCCCGCCACCACCACGTTCACGTAGTGCTTGCTGCGCAGGCAGTGGTCCATCACCGACAGCAGCGTGTTGGTGTCCGGCGGCAGGTACACCCGGACGATCTCCGCCTTCTTGTTCACCACGTGGTCCAGGAACCCGGGGTCCTGGTGGCTGAACCCGTTGTGGTCCTGCCGCCACACGTGCGACGACAGCAGGTAGTTCAACGAGGCCAACGGCGCGCGCCACGCGATGCCCCGGGTCGTCTTGAGCCACTTGGCGTGCTGGTTCAGCATCGAGTCGACGATGTGGATGAACGCCTCGTAGCTGGTGAACAGGCCGTGCCTGCCGGTGAGCAGGTAGCCCTCCAGCCAGCCCTGGCACATGTGCTCCGACAGCACCTCCAGCACCCGGCCGTCCGGCGCGAGGTGCTCGTCACCGGGCACGACCTCCGCCCGCCACTTGCGGCCCGTCTCCTCGAACAGCGCCGACAGCCGGTTCGACGCCACCTCGTCCGGGCCCATGACCAGGAAGTTGTCCTGGTTGCGGCGCACCACGTCCCGCAGGAACTCCCCCAGCACCTTGGTGGCCTCGCTGCTCTCGGCCGCGGGCCGGTCCACCGTGACGGCGTACTCGCGGAAGTCGGGCATCCGCAGGTCGCGCCGCAGCTGACCGCCGTTGCTGTGCGGGTTGGCGCTCATCCGCCGGTCACCGGTCGGCGCGAGCGCGCGCAGCTCCGGCACCAGCCTGCCGTCGGCGTCGAACAGCTCCTCGGGCCGGTAGCCGCGCAGCCACTCCTCGAGCTGCGCGCGGTGCCCGGCGTCGGTTCGGGTCGCGGCGAGCGGCACCTGGTGCGCGCGGAACGTGCCCTCGACCGGGTGGCCGTCGACCTCGCGCGGTCCGGTCCAGCCCTTCGGGGTGCGCAGCACGATCATCGGCCACGGCGGGCGACCGGTCGAGGTCTTCATCTCCGCGATGTCGTCCAGCACCCTGTCCAGAGTGGACGCGAGCTGCTCGTGCACCTCTTTCGGATCGTCGCCCGCGACGAAGTGCGGCGTGTGGCCGTAGCCGCGCATCAGCGACGCCAGCTCGTCGTCCGGGATGCGCGCCAGCACGGTCGGGTTGGCGATCTTGTAGCCGTTGAGGTGCAGCACGGGCAGCACCACGCCGTCGCGGGACGGGTCGAGGAACTTGTTCGAGTGCCAGCTCGCCGCCAGCGGCCCGGTCTCCGCCTCACCGTCCCCGACCACGCACAACGCCAGCAGGTCCGGGTTGTCGAACACCGCGCCGTACGCGTGCAGCAGGGCGTACCCCAGCTCGCCGCCCTCGTGGATCGAGCCGGGCGTCTCCGGCGCGACGTGGCTCGGGATGCCGCCGGGGAACGAGAACTGGCGGAACAGGGCGCGCAGGCCGTCCACGTCCTCCGTGATGCCGGAGTACACCTCGCTGTAGGTGCCCTCCAGGTAGGCGTTCGCGACCAGGCCGGGACCGCCGTGGCCGGGACCGGTGACGTAGAGGGCGTTCAGGTCGCGCTGCCGGATCGCGCGGTTCATGTGCGCGTAGAGCAGGTTGAGGCCCGGCGTGGTGCCCCAGTGGCCCAGCAGGCGGGGCTTGACGTGCTCGGGGCGCAGCGGTTCGCGCAGCAGCGGGTTGTCGAGCAGGTAGATCTGCCCGACGGAGAGGTAGTTCGCCGCACGCCAGTAGGCGTCCAGCAGGTCGAGGTCGTCCGCGGGGCGCTCGGTCGACGGCATGCGACCGACGCTAGCTCCGATCCCCGGGGGCCGAAACTCGAGCCACTGCGCGCGAAGTGCCCACGATCGAGTGGGTGTAACCGCGCAACCCATGACCTTGCGTGCCGTTCGGTGATCGTTGTTTCGCCTCGTCGAGTGATGACCTGCGAACGTCAGTTCGAGACCATTGAGTCATGGAACTCCTTGACGCCACCACGACTCCCGCCCTCGACCCGGCCCGGCACTTCCGCGATCGCCGTGATCCGAACCGCCGCCCGCCGCCGACACCCGCTCGTGGCGGGCGCGAACGGTCGGGCCGGGCGACGATGGGGCCGGGTCCGGCGGGTGGAGGTGTGGATGTCCGAGCTCACCGGCGTCCGGTCGGCGGGGCTGACCGCGGCGGAGGTCGCGGACCGGGTCGCGGCCGGGCGGACGAACGATGTCGGCTCCCACACCAGCCGCAGCGTCGGGCAGATCGTCCGGGCGAACGTCTTCACGCCGTTCAACGGCCTGCTGACGGCGTTGTTCGTGGTCATCCTCTCCACCGGGCGCTGGCAGAACGGGCTGTTCGGCCTGGTGGTCGTGGCCAACACGGCGATCGGCGTGGTCCAGGAGCTGAGGGCCAAGCGCACCCTCGACCGGCTGGCGGTGCTCAACGCGCCCCGGGCCAGGGTGACGCGCGACGGCGTGACGTCGGAGATCGAGGTCGGGGAGGTGGTGGCGGACGACCTGATCGGCTTGCGCACGGGCGACCAGGTGGTGGCGGACGGGGTGGTCACCGCGGCCGAGGGGCTGGAGGTGGACGAGTCGCTGCTGACCGGCGAGACCGACCCGGTGCACAAGGCGGTGGGTGCCGAGGTGCGCTCGGGGTCCATCGTGGTGGCGGGGTCCGGCCGGTTCCAGGCCACGGCGGTCGGTGCGGACGCCTACGCGACCCGGCTCGCCGCGGAGGCCCGCCGGTTCACCGTGGTGCGCTCGGAGCTGGTGGCGGGCACGAACAAGCTGCTGCGGTGGATCTCGTTGATGATGCTGGTCGTCGGCCCGCTGCTGCTGTGGAGCCAGTTGCGCAGCCCGGACACGGACGACTGGCAGGAGGCGATGACGGGCGCGGTGGCGGCGCTGGTCGGCATGGTCCCCGAGGGTCTGGTGCTGCTCACCAGCCTGGCGTTCATGGTGGCCGCGGTGACGTTGGCGCGGAGGCAGACCCTGGTGCAGGAGCTGCCCGCGGTGGAGGTGCTGGCCCGGGTCGACGTCGTGTGCCTGGACAAGACGGGCACCCTCACGCACGGCGACATCGTGTTCGACCGGCTGGTGGTGGACGGTCCGGAGGCCGAGGTCCGGGAAGCGCTGGCGCTGTCCGCCACGGCGCCGGACGCGAACGCCACCGCGTCGGCGTTGGCGGAGGAGTTCGGTGCGAGCACGTGGCAGCGCACCGGCGGCGTGCCGTTCTCGTCGGCCCGCAAGTGGTCCTCCGTGGACACCGACGGTCACGGCACGTGGGTGCTCGGCGCTCCGGAGATGGTGTTCCCCGGTGGCGGACCGCTGCCGGAGCGTGCCGCCGGGATCGCCGCGCAGGG
>NZ_JBFAAX010000429.1:0-4919 GCF_040639995.1 Actinosynnema sp. NPDC023658
GGGGTGGCCGCACAGGCGTTCGGCGGAATCCGGTCGCGCGGACGGCGTCCGGGGGCCGACACCGTGCCGTTCGCCCTGTGGTGCGCCGCCCGGCACCCCGACGACCTGGAGGCGGCCCTGTGGGCGACCGCGAGCGCCGGCGGTGACATCGACACGACGTGCGCCGTCGTGGGAGGCGTCCTGGGTGCCCGCACCGCCCCGCCCGCCGAGTGGGTGGCGCGCTGCGAACCCCTGCCGGGGGCGGATTAGACCGACGCGGTCGCGGGCTCGGTGTGCACGGTCACCGCGGCCAGGCGCGGGACGGCGCGCTTGAGGTGGCGCTCGACCTCGTGCGCGATGCGGTGACCCTGCTCGACGCTCAGGCCCGCGTCCACCGCGATGGCGAGTTCCGCGCGCAGCACGTGCCCGGTCCACCGCATCCGCACCCGGTCGGCCCGCACCACGCCGTCGACCCCGGCCGCGGCCCGCTCGGCCAGCTCCACCGACGCCGGGTCGACCGCGTCGAGCAGCCGGCCGAACACCTCGCCGGCCGCGTCGCGCAGCACGAACAGGATCGCGGCCGTCATGCCGAGTCCGACGAGCGGGTCGGCGGCCGGGAACCCCAGGGCCACGCCGATCCCGCCCAGCACCACGGCCAGCGACGTGAAGCCGTCCGTGCGGGCGTGCAGCCCGTCTGCGACCAGCGCGGCCGAGCCGATCTCCCGACCGACCCGCACCCGGTACCGCGCCACCAGCTCGTTGCCCAGGAACCCGACCACGCCGGCCGCCGCGACGACCCAGAGGTGCCGCACCGGCTGCGGGTCGAGCAGGCCGCGCACCGACTCGTACCCCGCGTACACCGCCGACGCGGCGATCACCAGCACGATCACCACGCCGGCCAGGTCTTCCGCGCGGCCTAGGCCGTAGGTGAACCGGCGGGACGCGGCACGCCTGCCCAGCACGAACGCGATGGCCAGCGGCACCGACGTGAGCGCGTCTGCGAAGTTGTGCACGGTGTCGCCCAGCAGCGCGACCGAGCCGGTGACCAGCACCAGCGCCGCCTGCGCCACCGCCGTCGCGAACAGCGCCACGAACGACACGACCAGGGCCCGCACACCCCGCCTGCTGCTCTCCAACGCGGTGTCGACCCGGTCCACCGAGCGGTGACCGTGCCCATGTCCGTGCCCGTGTCCGTGCCCTGAGCTCATCACGCCGGCAGCATACCTGCGCAGTCACGCAGATACGCAAGTAAGTAGGCTGTCCCCATGCACACCGCGCTGTCGGACTTCGACATGCCCAACGAGGAGCAGGTCCACCTGGCCGCCGAGTCGTTCCGGCTGCTGGCCGACCCGACCCGGATCAAGGTGCTCTGGGCGCTGCTCCAGGGCGAGTCCTCGGTGGCGTGCCTGGCCGAGCTGGCGGGCGCCGCGCCGACCGCGGTCAGCCAGCACCTGGCCAAGTTGCGCCTCGCCGGTCTGGTGAAGGGCCGCCGCGAGGGCACGTTCGTCTACTACTCCGCGGCCAACGACCACGTGAGAACCCTTCTGGCGCAAGCACTCTTCCACGCCGACCACGTCGACCGCGGCCTCCCGCCCGCCGCCGACGCCGAGCAGGAGGTCGCGCACCACAAACGCTCTCGGTGACCGTGCTTTTTCACTCGTACGCAGCAGTGCGAGGGGAATATCAGTGCAGCTCAACGGGTATATCTGAACCACCTTCACCTGGTTCGACGAGGAGCAGCGCATGGGCACCTCACCTACTTCCGACGGGAGGTCGTGATGGCACAGTCGCGGGATCTGATCGACATCACCAGCGGAGACCTCTTCCACCAACCCGTCCCCTACGGCCTGGTGTACCCGACGTGCACGGCGGACGGCGAAGCACCGCCCAGCCAGCGCGGCCGGACCTGGGAGCACCTCACCGCCTCCGGTCGCGTCCTCGAACCGGTATCCGCGTGAAGCGCGGCAGTTGTCCCCCGACGGGGCCGCAGGCAACCGCCTGCGGCCCCGTTCTCGTTGTGGGCCAGGGATAAGTCCCCGCTCCCGAAATACTCCTCTGTGGACAGTCAGGAGCCCGCGCGGGCGGGCGGGGCGGAGCCGGGTCGGTCGACCGACACCACCCCGCGGACCCCTCTCACGACCGGCACGTGGTCGAAGGCTCACCCGGCGTAGTGGAAAGCCGCGTGGGTGTCGGTGGTGATCGGTAGGCTTCGCGGTGCGGACCACAGCGGAGGAGGCCGAGTGACGGCGAGCGACGAGCCCCCACCCGGCGACCTGGCCAGGGCGATCGACGAGTCGGACTTCGCCTGGTCGCTCGTGCTGGTGGGCGAGGACCAGCGGGACAAGCTGGCCGCGCTCACCAGCGACCTGCTGGGCAAGCCGTCGACCGCGGGCGACGGCAAGCAGATCACCTCCGGCTACGCCTACTGGGGCATCGGGCCGACGATCGCCTGGGCGCACGCCTGCGCCGACCCGTTCTACCTGGTGATGAAGCAGAGCCTCGACTCGTTCACCCGCCGCTGGGCGCGGGTGCGCGGCCGGATCGGTGAGGGCTTCCACCACGTCAGCTTCGGCGTCGGCACCGGGCACAAGGACCGGCTGGTCCTGGAGCACCTGCTCGATCGCAACCCGGCGATGCTCTACCTGCCGGTGGACATGAGCTCGGAGATGCTGCGGCTGGGCACCCGCGAGGCCACGCACCGCGTCGGGCTGCGCGGTCACCGGGTGGTGCCGGTGCAGCTCGACTTCTCCATCACCGACAACCTGGACGAGCTGCGCGAGCTGGTGCACCGGCTGGTCGGTGACGAGCCGGTGCTGTACTCGCTGCTGGGCAACACGATGGCCAACTTCGACCGGGACGGGGAGCTGCTGGCGAACCTCACCGCGCTGGCCCGGCCGCAGGACCTGTTCCTGCTGGAGGTCGCCACCACCGAGGCGCTGAGCGACGAGCTGGCGCAGGACGCGGTCGAGGAGTACGCCCGCAGCCGCGCCTACCGCGAGTTCGTGACCAGCGCGTTGCTGCACAACACCGACCTGACGATCGACGTGGACGCGGTGCAGTTCCGCGGCGCGGTCGAGGGCGACCGGGCGCTGAGGGTGAAGGTCGTCTACCAGAACCTGACCGGCGCCGACATCCCGATGATGCTGCCGGACCGGACGCGGGTGCCGTTCCCCGACCAGGACACCATCCGCCTCTACCTGACCCGCAAGTACGCGCGGAAGGCGTTGGACGTGATCGTGCGCGAGGCCGGGATGCGCAAGGTCACCGGCACGCACTCGGACTTCGCCGCGCCGCGCTCGGTGCAGGGCTTCGGGATGGACCTGCTGCTGCTCGCGCCCGGCGACCAGCCGCCCGAGGCGAAGCCGGTCGACGACCTGGCCCGCGACATCTGGGCGAACTGACGCCGATGACCCGCATCGTGATCACGGCACTCACGTTCGGCGCGCTCGCGGTCGCGGTGGTGCTCGGCGTCATGTGGTTCGCCGTCTCGCCGCCCGGCGACCGGTGGGAACCGGCGGTGAACTCGTTCGCGCTGCTCGCGGGCATCACCGGCATCTTCGCCGAGCGGTGGGCGGCGCAGCGCGAGCAGCGCAACCAGGCGATCGGGTCGATCCGGCTGGAGATGGCGCGCAACCGGGAGGCGCTCGACAGCGAGGCGTTCAGCGCCTCCGGCCACCGCGGCAGGCGGCTGTACCCGCGGTTGGTGCAGTCGGCGGTGGACGCGGCGCTGTCGTCCGGCGCGCTCAGCCCGCACCGCGACGCCGAGCTGATCGACCTGCTGCACCGGTGGCGCACGGCGGTGGCCTCGGTGAACCGGCGGTTGGAGCTGACCGAGCTGCTGGTGTTCACCAGCGCGTCGGACGAGAAGGCCGAGCAGTTCCACGCGGCGCTGCACGGCACGGGGAGCTTCTTCCAAGGCGCGCGGAAGCTGCTGGACGAGACTCAGGCCTACCTGGAGGCGCGGGGCTAACCGGCGGCGAGCAGCTCGCCGTCGCCCGCCACCAGGTGCAGCTGGTCCACCCAGCGCGCCACGACGGCGGGGTCGGGCCGCGCCGGCCCGCGCAGCCTGGACAGCACGAACGGCGGCTCGGCGCTGTCGCTCTCCACCGCGACCGCCCAGCCGCGGCCCTCGTCCCACAGCAGCGCGACGTCCCGGTCCGCGAACCCGGGCAGGTGGCCGTCGAGCGCGAGGTAGGCGCCCAGGCGGCCGGCGTCGGACTGCACGCAGGAGCACTCCCCGCTCAGCCCGAGCGCCCGCGTCACCTGCGAGACGTAGGTGAGCACCGCGCGCACCGCGTTGTCGTCATCGAATTCCCAGTCCACCACGCACCACCGTCCCCGCCCCCGGAGTTGACGATCGCGTCGACCAGTCGACGCGATCCGGGGTAACCCGACCGTGGAGTTCCGAAACCCGAACGTCCGGATTGTTGGGCCGACCCCGCTCAGGGGCGGGGTGTGCGGACCGCGATGGCGGCGATGTCGTCCAGGTACTCGGCGGTGAAGCCGCCGGCGACGTTCTCCGCCTCCGCGATCACCACGGTCACGCCATCGACCAGGTCGGAGTCGTAGTTGAGCGCGGTGAACGGCACGTCGTTGATCCGCAGCAACGACCCGGACAGCGGCGTCAGGTCGCCGGTGCCGTGGATGTCCTCGACCCGCTTGAACTCGCGCGCCCGGTCGCGGTCGTCGAACTCGACCCACGCGACGAACACCACGGCGGTGCCGCCCTTGTCGTCGGTGACGGTGAACAGCATCCGGTCGAGCGCGACGCACGGCGCGGCCTTGAGCAGCTCCTGCACCTGGCCGAACGAGTGGGGCGCGCACTCGGTGTCGGCGCGGGCCGCCCGGTCCACCACGCGCAGACCGGTGTCACGCCAGACCTCGTCCGCGTCCCCGGGTGCGGCCAACCCGCCCGCACCCGCGGCGACCACGCCGACCAG